>JAVBOF010000176.1:0-6841 GCA_031550915.1 Eubacteriales bacterium
TGCCTTTGCTGTTAATAACATAGATGAAAACATCGTTGGTCTTAGCGGTTTTGTATTTGATCGTAAGCTTGCCTGGCAGCTTGATGCTCGAAGCTGATGTCGAAGCCGACCTAAAGCTTTGCGCCGGAGCTGCCGCTACGATTATGGTTTTTTTTGCGTAGGCTTTATCCGCATACATCTTTACGATATATTTGCCCGCCTTTACATAATCGCCGTTCTTGTCCCTTCCGTCCCAGATCTTTTGAAATGCCTTGGATTTCGATACACTGCCAGTGCCAAGGCTTTTTACCAGCACTCCCTTAGAGGTGAGTATCTCGATCTTGGCCTTTGCTTTTTGGCTGGAATAAAAGCTCATCTTTGCTTTAGTAACCGAAAGCTGTATCTTCGAAGATACGCTTACCTTAGACACCTTGGCTGCCGCAGCTTCTGCCGTTGCAGGCATTGCAAACATGCTGGCCAAAAATGCCAAACAAACAAAATAGGATAGTAACTTTTTCTTCATAGCCCGCTCCTTTGATGATTCTTATTATATTTTTCTGTCAAGAGTAAAGCCCCAGACATTTGGTGCTTTATATAAAATATTCCATTATTTATAATATCATGTATTTCTGGGTTAATCAATATTTGGAAGATATTTGATGTAAAGCTTTGGAATACTTCTTAAGGAGCGCAAAAGAGACGGGAGGGAACATAGTTCGTGATTCAGCTGTCAAAACCGGATCCTTACCCAATTATATTCAGCAGCAGTGATAGGTAAAAAAAAGAGCCGGTTCAACCGGCTCTTAAAGCTACAAGTTCTTCTTTTTCTCTTTTCTTCTTCCAAGAAAAAAGAAGATGAACGATATCAGATAACCATATTTTTGAGTTCAGGCGATATTATGAGCGTAGCCTGTGTGGCTTCCTGCAGCTGCTCAATAGTATATTCCGGATTTATTTCGGTCAAAACTATACCCTTATCCGTAACTTCCATTACGCCCATCTCGGTAATTATCATATCTACGCATGCCACAGCGGTAAGCGGTAGCGTGCATTTTGTGAGTATCTTGTGGCGGCCTTTGTTGGTATGTTCCATGGCTATAATAACCTTTTTGGCGCCAACCACCAGATCCATCGCGCCGCCCATACCGGGAACCATCTTTCCGGGAATTATCCAGTTGGCGACATTACCTTCCTGGTCTACTTCTAAAGAGCCGAGAATGGTTACGTCAACATGCCCGCCGCGGATGATGCTAAAAGACATCGCGCTGTCGAAGAACATGCCTTCGTCTACTATCGTTACCGGTTTGCCGCCTGCGTTTACGATATATGGGTCTATAGCGTCCTCCGGAGGAGTAGGCCCCAGGCCAATAAAACCGTTTTCACTCTGCAGAAGTATATGCGTATCATCGCTCAGATAGTTGGCCACCATAGTTGGCAGGCCTATCCCGAGGTTCACTACGTCTCCGTCATGCAGTTCTTTTGCCGCCCTTTGCGCTATAATAACTTTTGCATCACTCATAGCGTACCTCCATCAACAATTGCGTTTACGCACAAACCGGGTGTATGGACGACTTCCTGCTTTATCTCCCCGACTTCTACAATATTATCAGCTTCCACAATAACAAAATCTGCAGCCATAGCCATCAGCGGGTTAAAGTTGCGTGTGCTCCCGCGATAGTAGATATTGCCGGACTTATCGACTTTATAGCCTACCAGCAACGCTATATCCGCACGTATTGGAAGTTCAAGAAGATATTTTTTGCCGTTGGATTCTATGATCTGCTTGCCTTCCTCTATTATTGTCCCAAATCCCGTGGGTGTTAGTACACCACCCAAGCCGTTTCCGCCACAGCGCACGCGTTCTGCCAAAGTACCCTGAGGAACAAGGTCTATATCCATGATGCCCTCGTTCATACGCCTTCCGGCTTCCGGATTCAACCCGATATGGCTTGCAATCAGTTTTTTTACCTGATTGTTTGAAATGAGCTTGCCTACGCCATCATCTACCAATCCGGCGTCGTTGCATATGATGGTCAGATCCTTTACTCCGCTTTTAACAACATGGTCTAACAACTTATTGGGACTTCCACACGCCATGAATCCACCAACCATGACGGTCATTCCGTCTTTGATGTGTTCAAGCGCTTTATCTACGCTAATAACTTTATTCATCGTTCACTACTCCATCTCAATCAATGCCGCAATACCCATGCCGCCGCCAATGCAAAGAGTTGCCAAGCCTTTTTTCAGACCTTTTTCCTGCATCGTATGGATAAGCGTTACAAGTATGCGGGTTCCGCTGGCGCCTATCGGATGACCAAGTGCAATCGCTCCGCCCTTAACGTTTGTTTTGGCGGGATCAAGCTGTAAGTCGCTCGATACTGCAAGTGCCTGCGCGGCGAAAGCTTCGTTCGCTTCGATAAGATCGAGATCCGCAACCGTCCAACCTGCTTTTGCAAGGGCTTTTTTTGTTGCTCCAACCGGACCGATCCCCATTATCTTTGGATCAACGCCATCCTGCCCGCAAGCTACCAGCTTTGCAAGAGGCTTCAGACCGAGCTCCTTCATCTTATCACCGCTTATCAGTATAACAGCCGCCGCGCCGTCATTGATGCCGGAGGCGTTTCCTGCCGTAACCGTGCCTTCCTTTGTAAACGCGGGACGAAGCTTCGCGAGCGATTCTTCGTTTGTGCTCGGGCGGATATATTCATCCTTTTCAAAAGGAACTATCTCTTTTTTGACCTTTACAGGTACCGCGACTATCTCTTTGGAGAAATCGGCCGCTGCTGCCTTTGCCTGGCTTTGGGCGGCAAAAGCGTCCTGAGCCTCGCGCGTAAGCTTGTACTGGTCGGCGACATTTTCAGCGGTTATACCCATATGGTAATCGTTGAATGCGCACCACAGGCCATCCTTTATCATGCTGTCAACTACTGATTTATCCCCCATACGCATTCCGTTGCGCGCATCGGGCAGCAGATACGGAGCCATAGACATGTTTTCCATTCCGCCTGCAACCACTATTTCAGCGTCTCCGCACGCTATAGCTCGGGCGCCTTCCATAACCGTTTTCAATCCGCTTCCGCATACCATATTAACTGTCATAGCGCAGATGCCTTCCGGTATGCCTGCTTTTATAGAAGCCTGACGGGCGACGTTTTGGCCCTGTCCTGCCGTGCAAATGCATCCCATAAGGACCTCGTCAACCTGTTCCGGTTTCACGTTTGCGCGGTTGAGAGCTTCTTTTATAACTACGCTGCCCAGCTCCGCTGCGGGTACGCCCGAAAGGGAGCCGCCGAACGAGCCAATGGCCGTCCGGCAAGCGCCGATGATATAGATATCTTTCATTATTTCGCCACCCCTAGTATCTGGCGTGCTTCGTCAGGCGTTGCCGCCTGCTTGCCGTTTTCTTCGATCAAGCGTTTTGCGCGGGCAACAAATTGTGCGTTGCTTTCCGCAAGAACACCCTTCTGATATATTACGTTGTCTTCCATACCTACGCGTACATGTCCGCCAAGTGCCAATGTTGCGAGCAATACAGGCATATGGCCTTTGCCAATACCCAAAGCGCCCCATGTGCAGTTCTTCGGCAGCAGGTTGCGCAAGAAAACGAGGTTTTCTACGGTGGCCGTCATACCGCCTGCGGCGCCAAGGACAAGCTGGAAGTGGCATGGTTCAATCAAAACGCCTTTTTTGATGTAGTACAATGCATTGTAGACCATACCCGCATCAAATATTTCGATTTCCGGTTTGACATTGCATTCCTGCATCTTCATTCCGAGTTTTTCCAAAAAGCTCGGGCTGTTTTCAAAAACCGTCGTGTTCAGCCAGTTCATTGAACCGCAATCATATGAAGCCAATTCAGGGCGCAGCTCAATGAAGGGCTTCATGCGGACTTCATCCGTCAGGCCGATGCCGCCGGAAGTCGTGAGGTTCAAGACTATCGGGCATTTTGCCGCGCGGATAAGGTTAACCGCTTCTTCAAACTTTTCATATGACATTGAAGCCTTGTTGTCATCACCGCGGACATGGATATGCGCAATAGCCGCGCCCGCTTCGTAGCATTTGATAACGTCTTCTGCAATCTCTTTCGGTTGCAGCGGCACGTTCGGGTTGTCTTCCTTCTGCGGCCACGCGCCGGTGCATGCCACAGTAATAATCGTTTTGTTACTCAAATCTGACATTATTATACCACCCCATATTTATATATTCTGTCTGGTACGTCGTTCATATCGTCTTCGTCGATCTCTGCTACGCAGCGAACCATCGCGCCGTCACCCATATACCAGCGGAACGGGAAGCAGAAGAAACGGAAACGCTTTCCGGATACCTTATCCAAATCTCCGCCCAGATTTTCAACGCCAACTATGCCATGTCCAAGCATTTGCTTATGGCAGGGCTCCCATGTGCCCCACTGGCCAATAGCTTCCAGATCACCGAATTTTTCGTCATATACAGCTTTGCCATGAAGCTTGATGTAAAGATCTTTATCAAACTCTGCATAGGCTTCTTCGCCAAACATTTCGGCGTATTCTTCTACAACCGGACGACCCGAAGCGCCCAAAAGATTCAGCTTCGTCATTCCATTTACACCGATTGCAGTATGCAGGGGATGATCCAGCGCCTGCATGTCCATAGCTACGCACTTTACCTTGTGCTTAACAAACCATTTGCCAGCTTCAACGCCCGTGCCGCAGGAATAATGGTAATAGTCCTTAGAGTCGTCAAAGATACGGTGCATACCTGTATTCAGGCAAAGTACCATGCCCTCCAGCTCTTCGGGTTTGATATTTGCGCGGGCGCAAGCATCTTCCAGATGTGAAGGAAGGATAAGCTCCCATTTGCCGCATTTGATTTCCAGACAGATAGCGTCGCCGCTGTATGCGCCTACATCCATCTCATGTGTGTAACGTGCGCGCCGGCCGTCAAATTCCCTCTCCATAACGTGGCGTGGGGCATCGCAATGCGTTCCGGTATGCTGCACGCAATTTATACGCTGTGTGAGTACGCCGCCTTTAGCCAATGTATGCATGGAGTCTATCTCCGGCTTTACAAAATATGGCCAGCGCGGTATATCTGCACTAAAAGGATGTGTCAGGTCTACAAAAACTTTCTTACCCATTTATTATTTACCTCCATAATATATTGATTCTATTTTTGGTTTTCTTTATTCATTCTTTTCATCGCATCGATAAGATATTCGTTAAGCCTTGTTCTTGTCTCCGTCATCTGCTCGGGTGTCCATTCCTGGTATCCCTTTCCGCCTGTTTTAAAACCAAGTTCGCCCTTTTCGTTGAGCTCTACAAGCAGCGGTGAAGGTACATGCGTATCCTCCAGATGCGGGAAGATGTATTTGTGTATGCTTAGCGCCATATCCAACCCAACGAGATCCGCGTTTTCAACTGGCCCTAGTATCGGCCAGCGCAGTCCCGGACCAAAGCGGATAGCTTCGTCAACGGTCTTGGCGTCTGCAATACCGTGTTCTATCATAGAGAAAGCTTCCCTCCAGACGGCATGCTGTATCCTGTTTGCTATGAAGCCCGGTACGTCTTTTTTACAGAGCACAGGGCGCTTACCGGATTTCTTCAGCAGATCCATAGCCATATCCGCTGCGGAATCTTTGGAGTATTCCGTTTTGACGACCTCTACCAAGGGTATCAAATGCGCGGGGTTCCAAAAATGCGCACCTACTAGACGGCTTTTATCCTTTAGCTTTGAACCTATTTCGGTAACGCTCATAACTGATGTGTTAGTAGCGAAGACCGCGTCCGGTTTGCAGTATTTCTCAACCTCGGCAAACAGGTTCTGCTTCAGCTCCATATCCTCATAGACGCTTTCCATAATAAAGTCCGCGTCCTTAACGGCGTCTTCCAACTCGGATACACGGGAAGTGTTGCGGAGAACAAGCTCTTTAAGTTCTGCTGTTGCCAATCCGCTGGCAATAAGCTGATCCATATTCGCCGCTATCTGTTCCAAAGGCTTTCTTTCCGGGTTTCTTGCATGGATAACAACTTTTACGCCCTCTGATGCAGCAAGTACCTGAGCGATACCTACACCCATCATTCCGCTGCCTAATACGGCAATATTCATTCTGTACCTCCTTGAATCAACCGGCAGTGCAACCGCCGTCGATATAAATTATTTGGCCGGTTATAAAATCGGATGCGGGGGCACACAGATAGATAATGGTTCCTATCATGTCATCGGCAAGCGCCGGACGACCCATCGGTATACGATCCAGGAATATCTTGGACTTTGCAGGATCCGCAAAAACCTCTTCCGTAAGGTATGAACGGACGATCGTCGGGCCAATTGCGTTTACGCAGATATTGTACTTTGCCCATTCACTCGAAAGCTGCCTTGTAAGGCCGATAACAGCAGCTTTACTTGCTGCGTACGCGCCGTATCCGAGAGGATGTCCATTATTGCCGCGAACGGAAGAAACAGTTACGATCTTTCCGTGTTTTTGCTCTATCATTACATTGCCGACCGCTTTGCAGGGGAAAAACGTGCCGTTAATATTGGCATCGATTACCATTTTGAAATCATCCGCCGGAAAAACTTCCGCCGGGTGCCTTCTTGCGATTCCCGCTGCAGTAATAAGTATATCAATTGTGTTGAAATCCTTCAATGTTTCTTCAACAAGTTTATCGCAATCCGCTTCTTTTGTAACGTCGCAAACAATCGCTTTTGCATTTGCGCCGGTCGCTTCGATATGTTTTACCGCTTCGTCAAGCGTTTTTTGTGTGCGGCCTGTTACAACCACGTTTGCGCCAAACTGGCCGAGCGCAACCGCCATAACTTCTCCCAAAGAGCCAGCTCCGCCGGTTACTATTGCCGTTTTTCCAGATAGATCAAACAATTT
>JAVBOF010000092.1:0-7775 GCA_031550915.1 Eubacteriales bacterium
TAATTGCCGCGGCTCCAGCAGAAAACGTTGTCCGTGAAAGGCCATCTGATGGGGATATAATAATACTTTTGGGCGGGCGTACCGGCAGGGATGGCTGCGGAGGTGCGACCGGCAGCAGTAAAGCGCACGACGAAAGCAGCATTTCAGAATGCGGAGCCGAGGTGCAAAAGGGTAATCCGCTTACCGAACGGAAGCTGCAAAGGCTTTATAGAAATCCGGAGTTTACAAAGCTTGTTAAGCGCTGTAATGATTTTGGCGCGGGCGGGGTGAGCGTTGCCATAGGCGAATTGGCGGAGGGCCTTGAGATTGATTTGAGCAAGGCGTTGTTGAAATACGAAGGCCTTGACGGCACGGAGCTTGCGATAAGTGAATCGCAGGAACGAATGGCTATTGTTGTGCGCAAGGAAGACGCAGATAAGGTCGTCGGATTAGCAGGCGAAGAAAATTTGGAAGCGACGCCGATAGCCGTTGTTACCGGGGAAAAAAGGCTTAAGATGAACTGGCGCGGCAAGCGGATAGTGGATATAGCCAGAAGCTTTTTGGATACAAACGGGGTACAGCAAAAGGTAAGTGTAAAGGTGCAGGCGCCGGATCCCGTCAATGCGCGGCAGCAAAAAAGTAGCTTCCGCGAAACCCTGCTTGAAGAGATGGGATCACTGGAAAACTGCAGTAGAAGAGGGCTTGTGGAGCGATTTGACAGCACTATTGGCGCAAATACAGTTCTAATGCCTTTCGGCGGTAAAAAGCAGCTTACGCCAGCTCAGGCGATGGCAGCAAAGGTGCCGGTCCTGGGTGGCGATACCACAACATGTACGATGATGTCCTATGGTTACGATCCCGTATTGTCACTTAAGAGCCCTTTCCATGGCGCGATGGCGGCGGTCGTGGATTCTGTGTCCAAGATCGTTTGCGCAGGAGGCCGCTTTGATAGGTGTAGGCTGAGTTTTCAGGAATATTTCGAAAGACTGCATGATGAAAGTATAAGGTGGGGCAAGCCGTTTGCGGCTTTACTTGGTGCAGGAAAGGCCACAAAAGAGCTGGGTTTGGCGGCTATTGGGGGCAAGGACAGTATGTCCGGATCGTTCAAGGATATGGACGTACCTCCGACGTTATGCTCCTTTGCCGTTTGTATAGAGGAGATAGACAATATAATATCGCCAGAATTCAAAAAAGCCGGAAACGTTATAGCTATTTTCAAGGCTGTTAAAAGCGATGATGGGGTCTATGATTTTAATATGCTCAAGCATAATTTTGAAAACATACACGATATGATATCTAGCCGAAAGATAGTTTCAGCATATGCGCTGGGAAGCGGCGGTATTGCATGCGCCATTGCGAAAATGGCTTTTGGTAATGGTCTTGGAATAGAATTGGATCCGTCGCTGGATGAATCGGTGCTTTTTGAAGCGGATTACGGAAGCATCGCAGTTGAAATCGATGGAGATATACCGCAAGTGGCAAACATGATCTCTATCGGTAAAGTTACAGATGACGCATGCTTTGTGTACAGAGAGAGAATTCCGCTCGCGGATATTCAAAATGCATGGGAAGGTACATTGGAAGATGCATTCCCGACTGGCTATAAAACAGCAGACGTCGAACAGGTAAAATTATTTACCGAAAGGAACGGATGCCGTCCGATGGTAAAAGCAGCGGCGCCGCGGGTGTGTATGCCGGTTTTCCCGGGAACAAATTGTGAATATGATTCAACAAAAGCCTTTGAGAAGGCTGGAGCAAAGGTCCATCAGATATTGATAAAGAACCTGAACAGCGAAGCCATAGAGCAGAGCATAGACGCGCTTTGCAAAAGTATAGACAGCTCGCAGATCATATTCTTGCCCGGAGGATTCAGTGGTGGTGATGAGCCGGACGGCAGCGGGAAATTCATCGCGACAATGTTTCGCAATCCGAGGATAAGCGGATGTGTGCAGAACCTTTTGGAAAACAGGGACGGGCTTATGCTTGGCATTTGCAACGGTTTTCAAGCCCTCATAAAGCTGGGCCTTTTGCCATACGGCAAAATATGCGATATGCGAGAGGACAGCCCTACGCTTACATTCAATACTATTGGTAGACATATGAGCAGGATCGTTAGCACGAGGATAACCAGCGTTCTTTCGCCGTGGCTCAGCTTGGTGAAATGCGGCGATGTGCACAATATTGCCATTTCCCATGGCGAAGGAAGGTTTGTTGCATCCGACAAGGAAACGGCAGGATTATTTGCATCCGGCCAGATAGCGACCCAATATGTCGACGCGGATGGACGAGTAACGATGCTGCCCGAATACAATCCCAACGGATCAATGTTTGCCATTGAGGGAATAACGAGCCCGGATGGCAGGATATTCGGTAAGATGGGACATAGCGAAAGGATAGGGAAAGGCCTTTATAAAAATGTTCCGGGCGAATATGACCAAAGGATATTTGAAAGCGGGGTGGCATATTTCAGATGAGAAGCTTTGGTACCATCTCAGACTTTATTACGGGCAGATCCGCTAAACTTCCCTTCAGTAACAGGTTAGAGATAGAAATTAACCAGAAAATAGTTGCCAATATGGGCAAAGACAGTATCGTCTTGGAGATAGCTGACGAATGCGGCGAGTGTAATTTGCACGTATTGCGCGGGAACCCTCCGGTTATGCTGGATTCGCTTCTACTGTTCAAGAGCGATCCGAACAGCGATGAAAAATATGAATTGGATCTTGTTGTAAACGATGGATTGGAAAAAACAGGTATATACATGAAAGGCATCTTTATTGCCGTAATTGATTTTAAGAATAGAAAAAGCTGCTGCAGAGAGGGCTTGCCGAAGATAGGCGGGCTTTGGAATTGCGCGCATGATTGGGATGAAGGGATGTTGAAAGGCTTGTTATTATAGAAGAAGGCCTTCGGAGAATAACCATGGTAAGATTGTTTGGCTCGCAACTGGGCAAAGTGGGGAAAAAAAGAAGAAAACGGATCAAAAGCATATTCACGATTGTCTTGATAATTGTCGTTATTATACTGATCGTGCTTTTTGGGATACTATTGGGCGGGATTAGCACTAATTATAACCCCCAGGCGGTTGAGCAGCTGGAAGTGCACGGGGATGCCAGCGGAACGGTTCTACTGGGGAAAAATTACAGGGTGACCACGCTGAATATCGGCTATTGCGGTATAAACGCGTCTGCAGATGCATATCTGCATGGCGGAAAATCATCTGCTGCCGCATCAAAGCGTATTGTTGAGACAAATTTGAGCGATATTGAGCGATACCTTATGGAAAGTGAATCGGACTTTATTTTACTTCAAGATGTGGATCAAAGGAGCAAACGCTCATATTCTGTTAACCAGAAGGCTTTCTTCGAATCCTTACCTGCCTATGCCTCGGTTTTTGCGCACAACTATCGGGTGAATTTCCTCCTGACGCCATTGACAAAACCTACGGGCGCTATCGATTGTGGCATGCAGGTATTATCTAAAACCGGTATTTTAGATGCGGAAAGACATAAGCTTACAGGCAGCACGGCTTCTATGGCGTCTTCTTTTGATTATGACCGCTGCTTTATAGCCGCAAGATACGAAGTAGAAAACAAGAAGGAGTTGGTACTGGTAAACGTCATGTTTTCTCCTGCAGGCGACGGCAAAGGTGTACGCGAAAAGCAGATGGAGGCTTTGAAGGAATATATCAGGGATGAATACAAGAAGGGCAATTATGTGATTGTTGGAGGGGACTGGGGATCAGAACTTCCAGGCACCCGGGCTGCGGATTACGGCTTCAGTGGAAAGCGGCCGGAAAGGTATGCGTCCTTCCCGGAAGATATAGCATTCGAAAACTTTTTCTGGTCTATTGGCAAGGAATCGCCAACTTTCAGATTTGCGAATACGCCATACAAGCCCGGGAAATCATACATTGCCAATATGGACGGTTTTCTGGTTTCAGATAATGTATTTATTGAGAATACCGAAACGGTTGACCTTGAATTCAAAAACACCAACCACAACCCGGTCGAATTCAGGTTTCAGCTATTAGATGGATCTAAGAAGAAATAATCTTTTTTTGATTTACATGTCAATTGATTGTCATTTTACTAATACATTTGACCGACCTGTTCGCCAAACCGTTATTAACGACCGCTTGCAGTGGTCCGGATTTTTCAGATAGCGGTGCTCCGTTTACTTTGTTGGCGAAGATGAAGTCCTTATTCAACTCACTTGCCTGAAAAACCATTTTATATCCGTCACTTGCCTCGACTATTACCGATTTGTAATTTTGATTGGCAATATATTGAAATAATTTACTCATCAAAACGCCGGTAAAGCTATCGTTTAAAATATCTCCGTTAGATTTTGTCCTGGTTGTAGAGATCGTTACGGATCCCATCTTTTCAAAATCGATATTGGTAAAGGAACTGACCTTGCCGCCGGCGACCTCTATTGTCCATAAGGCATTCCCAGCTTCCTGTTGCTGTGTAGCGGGTGATGCGGCAGGATTGTTAACGGGTGGCTTTGGCGTTGGTGCACCGCTATTCCTTTTTGGTGCGGCAGTTTGTTTCAGTGCCTGCTGATATGGGTTGAAAGTTGTAGTTACCGCCTTTGTATCCTCGGTTTTCTTTGTCGCAACGGCCTTTGTTACGGTTTCTGATTGTAGCGGGCTTTCTTCCCAATCGTTTTCCTGTATAGGATCATTTGCTAAAAGGTCTTGCGTGGGTTTTGATTTTTTAGCAGCGCTTGTTTCTATAGCCTTTGCATATTCCAGACCTTCGATATCGCCGACCTGTACACTGCCGTTTTCCTTTTTATCGGCACAGGCGGATAAAGAAAAAGCCGCTATTGATAATAGTATAGTTAAAACCAATGATATGGATCTTTTCATTAATGCTTTCCTCTTCGGTGATAATAGGATCTGCAGAATAATTGTTATTTAACTTTTGGGACTTGCCGTTCTGCATCAAGGCGGAAGGGCAAGAGATATTCGTTGCCGTATGAAAATATTATTTCTGCAAAAACTTCAATAAGCAAATGATAGCATGATGATACCTGTATGTCAATCTGTAAGGCTTTGTTAAAGCCTTACAGGGGCTTTATTAACAATTCGGGACAGGAGTACATCCAACGTGGCGAAAAAGAAAAAGCACAATTAAGCGTTACTGGCGTATTGACATTGTATTTTGGGTTAATATATAATATTTAGCACGGCGTAAAACCATACGCGATTGCTGTGCGGTAGTAGCTCAGTGGTAGAGTGCCACCTTGCCAAGGTGGATGTCGCGGGTTCAAATCCCGTCTGCCGCTCCAAAATATCAACGAACATTTTATATGACGAATGTTGCGTATGCACCAAAAAATGTTTTGAGGAATACCATGCTAATAATTACTTTCAAAAATCGATACCAATATACATACGGCGCCATAGCCAAGTGGTAAGGCAGAGGTCTGCAAAACCTCTATGCCCCAGTTCAAATCTGGGTGGCGCCTCCAATCTATCCCCCATGGAAACAAACTGTTCCTGGGGGATAACTATTTGTTTCCGGCACTAAATCAAAGAAAAAATGTTATAAAAGAAAGAAGAGGTGTTTTGTGTGAGTCAAAGTGTTTCCTTCATACTGACGATCATTCCGATCGTGGCGATTTTGCTTTTGCTGGTCGTCTGGCGTAAACCTGCAGACCTTATTGGTGTTATTGGCTGGTTGATTGTTGCTATCATTGCTTATTTCTTTTATAACACTGGTATAGAGGTCATCTTGCGTTCGTCTGTTGCCGGGCTGCTTTCATCGTTTGCGGTATCTTTGATAGTTGCGACGTCGCTGCTTCAAATATCGGTGATGCAAAAGACCGGGGCGCTGCAAAGGATAATAGTATTCTTGAAGACCATATCCTCTGAAAACAGGGCCGTATCCATAATGATAGTGAATATTGGCTTTGGCATTTTGATGGTATCCGTAGGGGCTACTCCGGTCTCTATACTGCCGCCGATATTGCTTGCCTTAGGGTATACGGTCTATTCCTCGATAGCGCTTCCGGCGATAGGCTATGACGCGCTATGCACATATGCGCTCTTGGGTGCTCCCATTGTAGTTTTTGTAGATATTGCGAACAAGTTCTTTGAAAAATCCGGCATTATACTAACGCTTTCGGATGTCGGCAGGGTGTTTAATATGTATCTGCCGATAGTATCTATACTGATAGGCTTTTCGATGCTATGGATAGTTGGACGCGGAAAAGAAATAAAAAAAGGAATTTTGCCCGTTATAGTGACAGGTATCGTGATAGGCATCGTTTCCCATTTTACCAGCCTTGCGGATAACCTCGTTCCGCTGACCGGTGTGTTTTGCGGAGTCGGAGTAATTATTGCCATGATTCTGTATCTAAAGCTTACAGGCAAGAAGATAATCGACCGCAGCAAGCTTACTAGCGAGGATATCGAGATAGAAAAAAAAATGCCGCTATGGCGCGCGTTTATGCCGTGGATACTTCTTATAATTATTATCGTTGGATTGAACGTACCAAAGGAGATGTTTGATCTTTTGTACACAAAACTGGCGCTGCCGATCACCGGGTTGACGGCGGACGGCTCTCCGATAAAGACAAGGGCGCTTTGGAACGCATATACCTGGATATTTGTAAGCACTCTGCTGTCTTTGCCGTTCCTTAGGGTCAAAAAGGGCGATATCGGAGGAGCGCTGAAAATCTGGATCAAAAGGGCTCCCCGGCCTGTGTTTGCCGCGGCAATATTCTTTGCTATTGGCTCGCTGATGCAGATGACGGGTTACAATATGCTGGAAAAAGCGTTTGTTATGCCGAGTATGGTCAAGACGCTTGCGGACGTCTCCGCAGCTGCACTGCACGGAGTGTACCAGTATCTATCGTCGTTTATAGGCCTGTTGGGTGGGTTTATCACGGGCAGTGAAGCATCGACGATTGGTATGTTTGGAACGTATGTATTGACCAGTGCCAAGGGAATTGGATTCGATACAAACCAAATAATATTGACAGCAGCGGCACTGGCCTTTGGCGGTGGGCTTGCAAGCGTTATATCCCCTGCGAAGCTGCAAAACGCGGCAGCTGCTATAGACCGTATCGGGGAAGAACACAAAGTTATCAGAATGGCTTTTCTCATTGCGCTCTTACTAACATTGATAACTTCGCTGGTTACCGGTCTGTTTATGGTAATAACCTGAGTGATTTTAATAGTACATGCAATAAAAAGACAGGTCTCAAGCGGCCTGTCTTTTTGCTTTGCGTTATTTTATTGTTATGGTCTTTGACCTTAAGCTTTTCTTTTCCTTGTTTTGTTTAGAGGTAACTAAAAAGCTATATTTGCCTGCCACTGGCTTTTTGCCCTTGATAAGGCCATTCCAGGCATAGGTACTGGCGCCGCTTGAAACGATATCCGCCGCGATGGTATCAAGCTTTTTGCCCTTTGAGTTTAAAATTGATATCGTCACCAATGCGCCTAGCGAAGTTTTCGATACTATCTTCAAACCCGATCCGCGTTTTATTGCGGTTTTGGATAGAGCAACGGATTTGAATACGAATCTGTCCGCACTTATTCTAAAGGACTTCGTCAGTTTAGCACCTGCAAAACTGCCCGCGGAGTTTTCTAAAACAGCTTTATATGAGCCCTTTGGCGCGAACTTACTTCCGATTTTCCCGTTCCAATATAGTGTTTTGACGGAGTCGTTTTTAAGCCCGCTTGCTTTTATTTGCGCGAGCTTCTTTCCCTTGGAATTATATATAGTGAGCTTTGCGCTGCTTACACCGCCCGGCAGCGAATCGCTCGTTTTAAATGATAT
>JAVBOF010000168.1:0-8133 GCA_031550915.1 Eubacteriales bacterium
ATGATGAATGGCGTCACTATTATAAAGCCAAGTGATACCTATATAGATGCGGATGTGACTATAGGCAGGGATTCATATATATATCCCAATACCTTTTTGGAAGGCAATACAAGCATCGGCGATAAATGTCTGATATACAACGGCTGCAGGATCAAAGACTCTGAGATATGCGATGGGGCAGAGATACAAAACAGCGTGTTGCAATCCTCAAAAGTCGGAGAAAACTCCACTATAGGACCATACGCCTATCTTCGACCGGGCAGCGTAATTGGCGTCGGATGCAGGATCGGTGATTTTGTCGAGATCAAAAACAGCAATATCGGCGACGGCACAAAGGTTTCGCATTTGACCTATGTTGGTGACGCGGATGTCGGCGGCGGATGTAATTTTGGATGTGGCACCGTTGTTGTGAATTATGATGGGAAGAATAAATACAGGACTAACGTAGGAAACGATGTATTTATTGGATGTAATTCCAATTTGATTTCTCCGCTGAACATTGGAAACGGTGCGTATATAGCGGCAGGATCCACCGTGACCGACGATGTTCCGGATGAAGTTCTATGTATTGCCAGGTCAAGGCAGGTCATCAAGGAGAACTGGCAGCTTTAAGCGATTTTTGGAGGAGTACTAAGGATGAACCATGGTTCAAGGATAAAGATTTTTGCGGGCAATTCCAATGAGACTATGGCAAAAGAGATTTGCACGTTGCTTAATATGCCGTTGGGTGTGGCAAGCATAACCAAGTTTATGGACGGAGAGGTTTCCGTAAACATAATGGAGTCCGTGAGAGGAACGGATGTTTTCATAATACAATCATTGTGCAGTCCGGTAAACGACCATATTATGGAACTGCTGATTATGATCGACGCTATGAAACGCGCTTCTGCAGCCACTATAACGGCGGTGATTCCCTATTATGGATATGCCCGGCAGGATAGAAAGGTCCATCCTAGAGATCCGATCGCCGCGAAGCTTTTGGCGGATATTTTAACGGCGGCAGGAGCGACGAGGATATTGACAATGGATTTGCACGCGAGGCAGATACAAGGGTTTTTTGATATGCCCGTGGATCATTTGCACGGCGTTCCCGTTTTGGCACAGCACTATATTGAGAGGCATTTTAAGGGCGACGACCTTGTAGTGGTGTCTCCGGATCTTGGCGGTGTCACAAGAGCCAGAAACTTTGCAGGGCGGCTTGATGCGCCGATCGCTATAGTTGATAAGCGCAGGCCGAAGGCAAACATGACGGAAGTAATGAATATAGTTGGCGATATCATCGGCAAGCGGTGCATAATAATAGACGACCTTTGCGACACTGGAGGCACGTTTTTGACTGCGGCTAAAGCGCTTTTGGAAAGAGGCGCAAAGGAGATATATGCCTGCGCAACCCACGCGATATTATCAAACGGTGCCGAGCAGCGGTTTATGGAATCCGACATTAAAGAGCTTGTACTATGCGATACAATACCATTGCCCGATGAACGGAATGTTTCCAAGATACGTATTTTATCCATCGCTCCCGTTTTTGCGAAGGCTATAGAGCGGATATTTGAGGATCAACCGATAAGCATGCTTACGGAATAACAGATCATTTAAAATAGATAACCCCCGTTGGAGCGGGGGTTATTTGCTACTTTCTAGTATACGCTTGTCAGTAGTATTCAACCTTTACGGAGCCAAATACGCAGCTTATCTTAACTTTATGCGGAGTGTCTATATTCTCTCCCTTTTGGAACACCATATCGCCAAACGATACGCTTTGCCCGTCAGGAAGGCGTATATTACCAAAGGCACAATTTGTTTCAAATCTATACGCTTCATCCTTCGGCAACTTCAGCACCAAAGATCCGAATACGCAGTCCAGTTTGATGTTCTTGCCGGCAAGCATGTTTTTATCTATATCGATATTGTTTTGACCAAACACTGTATCATAGCGCAGCTCGTCTCCGACTGTTTGCGCATTGTTTATACCGGCTGAGCCTTTCGAATAGTTGTTTTGAAATGCGCCGGCAATGAGGTTGATGCCCACCAATATAACCACAATGCCTGCCAAAAGGCGAAAGAAGGATATATTGATGGGGAGAAGATGCCGAAATAATAACCATATTCCAAAAAGAATAACGATAATCGGTATTATTATTGCATTCATAATTCTCATCTAGCCCTCTCCCGAATTCTATTGCTGGAACTTGTCCGGGTCAATTCTGTTCAGGTATAATTTTAACTTACCGGCTTTCTCCCATTCTCCGGTTTTATCGTTGATAAATTGCATATAGTAAGACGTCTGATTGCTTTGGGTCACCTGTGCTTCAAGCTTTGTCTTTACCTGTTCATACGGAATTTTACCTTCCGGAACATCGCTTGAGTAGAGCAGTATATGGTAGCCAAAATCCGTAGCAATAAGTTCGGATGTTGCTCCCACCTTGTTAAGCGCAAGGCATGCATCAAGGAAGCCTGCGGTATAGGGGTCGCTTTCCTTCATGGCTTCACTTGCGAGATAGCCTGTTTTCCTGGTTTCGGCATCCTTTTGCATGCCGGGATCCTCATTGTATTCATCTATGAGAGCTTCAAAATCATCGCCCTTCTTAACCTTCGCAAGCGCTTCTTCTGCCTTTGGTTTGATCTCGGCAAAGGCTTCCTCTTTTGCGGCAGCCTTCTGCTCTTCAGTTGCATCTTCAGGCAGATCGCTTATCTTCTTTTTACCTTCCTCGGTGAGATTGATTAATATCTGTTTTACATATCTATAACCCTTAGGAGCATAACACGCAACGGTACTTTCGCTATTAGTATATTCGTAGAAATACTTAGGAGATTCCTCGAACGTACCCTTTTGGGATTCTGCGGTGGAATCGTACCATTTTTGGAAATCCTCCGCTGTTACCTGCTTCTGCGCTTTGATATATTCAGAGTATTTTTCAACTATTTTATCCTTGCGGATATCGTCCAGTAGCTGATCCATGCTCGTTAGACCACGGAGGGTCAAATAGTCCTGTTTATATGTCTCTACCTGCTTTTCAGCCTCGGCAATCACTTCAGGAGCGGGAGTAGGCGTAGGTACAGGCGTTGGGGTAGGTTCCGGCGTTTGTCCGGGCGCCAATGTAGGTGTTGGAGTTTCGGATACATCGGGTGAAACCGTTTCTTCGGCAACGCCATCCGTAGCGGTAGCTTCGTCTGATACTTTTGCCGCCTCTTCTTCCGCGGCCTTTTGGGCAATTATCGAATCGATCGCCTGCTGCTTATAGGTAGTCTCATAATTCTCTATCTCGGCATCGTATTGATCCTTACAAGCCTTTTCGTCTTCGGCAGAGAGTTTATCCTGCCCTGCTTCAACGGCCAGCTGATATAGCAATTCCCTGTTCGATATAGATTGCTCGACCTGACTGATTATCATGCTGGAGTTTACTATACTATCTATGCCGGCAAGGCTGGGATCGGTACTCTGCCCGCTGAACATACGGTTATATTGTTCCTGCAGGATAGCGGTGTTTATCCGGGCTACAACCTGCGATTTCAAAATTTTAGTGCCGTTTATATCCATTATTACCTGTGCATTATCCCGTTCTTCGTTGACCTTAACAAACTGACATCCGGAAAATATAAACATCATTAAAGCAATTAATAGGAAAAAAAATCTTTTGGAAGCCTTCATTAGCAAAATCCGTCCTTTCAATATAGAAACACCCAAATATTATACTGCCCCGAAGGGAATTTTGCAACCATTCGGGGCATTTATATCTACTTATATATGCGCTTTATTCGAGCCTTTCCGGGAACTTCTGGATCTTTCCGGCTTTGTCGTATTCGTCATACCAGGCGTTCATCTGGTTAACCACGGCTTCCTGGTTTTTGGCCGTTTTCGCCTGTGTGTCGCTCGCTTCCTTATTGTCCGCATAAGCAACGTCGCCTTCTTCTAGTGTTTTAAAGGCTTTTATGATATGGTATCCAAAATCCGTACCAACAAGGCCTGTTATATCGCCTTCCTTTGCAAGCTTAAGTGATTCGTCCAAAAATTCCTTTACAAAAGCGGCATCGCTGGTTACAAGATAGCCTGTCTCATATGTCGGAGCATCTTTTTTCATTCCGGGATCCTCGCCATAGGTGTCGATAAGCGTATTGAAATCTTCACCGGCTTTAGCCTTCGCCAATACTTCGTTTGCCTTTGCCTCGATGCTTTTGAGCTTTTCTTTTCGCATGGCATCGGCCTCGGTATCCTTTCCTTCCTGCCGCAAAGCTTTTATCGCCGCCTGATCTTCATCTGAAAGCGATATCAAAACATGCTTAACATACATGCCTTTCGGGATATACGATATGATCTCTCCGCTGGAGACGGCGGTCTCATAGCCGGAAGGCGTAGCTTCAAACGAAGCTTTCTGGTTTTCCTGATAGGTCTTATACCAGGCTTCCAGATCCGCATCGGTTATCTGGACCTTATCTTGGATGCTCTTGATGAGCTTCGACATCCGCGCGTTATCTTCAAACAGCGGCTTCATTTCATCTATTGACTGTACACCGTAGTTCGCAAGGAACTGTTTGCGCTGGTCCTCGGCAATCTGTTCGACTTTCGCCAGGTTTTCCTCGTCATTGGCATACTGTTGCTTCAAATTGTCTACCAGTCCCTGCCCGAAACTATTCTGCAAATTTGCAAATTCGTCGTCGGCGCCCTTCTGTTCCTCTGCGCTAAGGGTATCCATACCTAGCTCTTTCACTTTTTGAAGAGCTATTTCCGTCTTAATAAGGTTTTCAAGGACAAGTACTTTTGCCTGCTCCATATACGTTTTATAGGAAGCGTCATTAGGGTCCATCATATTCAATCCGGATTGGGCCAATATCTCGTTAAGGCTGGCCAGAGCTTTGGATTTTTTTATTTCTTTGCCATCCACAACAGCTACAACGGCGTTATTGTCATACTTAGGCTGGTTCGTAGCGTCCGCATCCGCTTGCGGCGAGGCTTCCGGCGTTGCCGATGCATCAGCGGCGGCTGTTGAAGCTGCAGACGGAGAAGCCGTTTCGGCGCTTGGCGCCGGTGGCGTACTGCAGCCTGCTATCAAAGCTATAGACATAGTCAATGCTATTAAGAGAATTAAAAGTTTTTTCATGATACTCCTTTTTCCTGTTTGTTACTATATACCAGCAACTTCGGCATATACTTTTATTTTTCCGGCGTCCTGCATTTCTTTTTTCCATTGTTCTAAAAGCTGATCCTGGTATTCCCCCTGTTTCAGGGACATGAGCTCATCCTTCAGGTAGTTCTTAACCTGATCTATCGGTACGTCTCCCCCCGGAGTTTCCTCGATATACTTAAAGATAACATACCCAGAATCGTGGTCTATAATATCTGATACATCGCCGACGTTTTTCAATTTGAAAACCGCATCGTTCAGTGTTTCGGTGTCAGCCGGCTCAACTTCAACGTCAAGGACCTCGTCTTCTGACGGGGAAGCGCTTTGGTTGCCGGTTGCGGGTTCAGCGGCATCGGGCGCGGGAGTCGTCTCCGCGGTTATAGCAGGCGCTCCTTTAGGAACGTTGGTTGACGCGGGGGTTTCCGCTTCGCCGATAGTCGGGGTTTCCTCATCAGCCGCATCGGCACCTTCGATTACTACATCGCCCTCGTCAGCGGCACCATCTTCTTCAAGGACTATATCTCCGTCGTCGCCGGTAGTTTCGTTGTACAATTGTTCGTTCTTTTCATCCGCTCTCTTCTGGTCTTCGGGATTCAAAAAGACCTGCCCTTCACGGATCCAGGCCAAATAAGCCTCGTCACGCTCTCCGATGATACTTTTATCAAGCATAACGTCTTCGAATTTCTTGCCGTCGTCCAGCATCTTTTTGGCGTTTTCAATTAGTGTACGTTTTTCTTTCATGATAGCTTCATATCTTTTGTCATATTCTTCGGATCCGGACATGGAGAGGTTTTGAAGTTCCATATCCTCTTCATCCGATGTCTGGGTGATTATCGCAAGGACCTTGCGCGTTTTCCCTGGGTAATACACCGTAATGTCGTCGTAAGGCATAGGGTTCTCTTTTTGAGCCGCCAGTTTTTCGTTATATGACGCGGTCAGGTCCGCATCACTTATGTTAACTCCCTTGCTTGACAGATCGTCCATCATCTTCATTACGGCCATATCGCTCCTGACGGAAGCCTCATATTGCTCGATGGAATCCATACCGATAGTTGATAGGAATTCGGCCAGCGCTTCGGCTTTGGCTTCCTCATCGCTGATCTGTTTGCCTTCATCCGAGCCCATTTGCTTGTATTCCTGCGCCATCATATCAAGGCTCTCATCCATCTGCTTCATCTGCTCTTTGACATTGGCATCATCCTCGGCGGAAAATTTATCATATCCCAATTCTTTGGCTTTTTGCATCTTGACTTCATTGGATATCGCATCGCTGATATATTGCCATATCTCATCCGCAAACTGCTCCTTTTGTTCCGAACTCATTTCAACGCTTTTTTCTGCCTTTTCTGTAGTTCCGGTTTCGTCATCCCCGGTCTCTTCCGAAAGATAGGAATCGACTATATCCGCATAGTTTGGGATAACGTCTCCCGCCAAAAGCTTTACGCCGTTCACCTCGGCGATAACGGCATCAGGCTTGAATTTTTCAACATAAACGTTTGTGCCTGAATCGGATTCGTTCAATGTGCTATCGGCTATCTGTTCGGCCTTGTTACAACCTGCGGCCAAAGCAATTACAAAAAGAAGGCTGAGTATTATGCCGACGGTTCTTTTCATAAATAATTCTCCTTTTCAAAAATTCTTCCACACCGTTTTAACGGTATCCAGTCCAATAATTATGCGGGGTAAATAAATGCCCGCAAGCCGGATTTATAAGACATATAGTTTCCGCAATGATTCATTATACAGGATATATAGCGATTCGTAAAACTTAGAGCCGTTTATTTATAAAATGTTTACATTTGATCCTTCTTTAGTTTTGCAAGCATAACAAGCGCGTCAGAAAGCATTGTTTCCGCACTTGCATTTCTTTTTCGCAGTATTATCGAATTAGTTTCGCCGGGCAGTAGGTTGGCCTTTCCGCCATACTCTGCAAAGGCTTCCAGCATATCCAGCATGTCCGGGGTCTCGCTATCGTCGGCGTCCTTCGCAAATGAAAGCGACATCTCGCCGTTTCTGTATACTATGGCATCTATACCTATATCCTCCGCGCGAGCCTTCAATAGAGCGATATCCATAAGGCGTGAGACACAGCCCGGCAGTTCTCCAAACCTGTCGATCAGTTCATCGGATATGGCTTGAGCGTCCTCCTCATTCCTTATAGCAGCAATCTTTTTGTATATCTCTATTTTGACATGCTCTGAAGGAATATAGTCATCCGGAAGGTGGGCATCCAAATTCATTTCGACCGTAGCGTTTATCGCCCGTTTTATCGTTTCGCCCCTCGCGGTACGTATAGCTTCATCCATTAGCTTACAATACATATCATAGCCGACTTCAGTCATATGGCCGTACTGCTCAGGCCCAAGGATATTACCCGCGCCGCGAATCTCAAGATCGCGCATGGCGATCTTGAAGCCCGAACCGAGTTCTGTAAAGTCCCGTATAGCCTGCAGGCGCTTTGACGCTTGCTCCGTAAGCTGCTTTTCCGGATGGAGAGTGAAATACGCATATGCTAACCTGTTGCTGCGCCCGACCCTGCCACGAAGCTGATATAGCTGTGCAAGACCGAATTTGTCGGAATCATATATGATTATGGTATTGACGTTTGGTATGTCCAGTCCGGATTCGATTATGGTACTGCAAATCAAAACGTCATATTTGCCCGAATAAAAATCCAGCATCACCTTTTCCAAGGAAGTTTCGGTCATTTGTCCATGTCCGACGGCAAAGCTGATATCCGGCATGAGTTGCTGTAGCTTTGAGGCAAAAGCATTTATCTTGGATACATTATTGTAAACAAAATAAACTTGCCCTCCGCGCTCGACTTCCTTTATAATGGCCTCTCTCACAAGCTCTTCATTATATTCCAAAACATAGGTTTGCACTGCATACCTGCCCTCCGGCGGAGTATGGATTATACTCATATCGCGGATACCTGCAAGAGACATATACAAGGTGCGGGGAATAGGCGTGGCGCTCATGGTCAAGACATCCACGCTTTTTTTCAATT
>JAVBOF010000013.1:0-2969 GCA_031550915.1 Eubacteriales bacterium
TGCGTCTGGCGCTGAGCGCGTGTAGCGTGGCTGTTTAAAAAATTGCCCAGGATGATTTCCTCGGGCATACCGCTTTCTATACTCGTATCTATTTCCTTAAGCTTAAAGTGCAGATCCAGCATATCCATACCGCCCTTGCGGAAGGATGATATCTGATGGGCTTTGTTCGGCGCAAACGCGACGATATCGCCAGGCCCTATGCTTTCAAGCGTCCCGTCGTAGAAAAAGTAGCCTGATCCGGAAAGAACGATATCTATTTCATAATCTTTGTGGTCATGCAAAGGGAAGGGTACCTGCCCTTCGGGATAATTGACATAGGTTCCTACGCGGCACTCAAGCATATATTTGCCGTATTGTGCGCTAATGTGAATACCGGATATAAGCGCGGGGTTATATTTGATATTTGCTGGAAAATTCCTATTCATCATTCACTCTCAAAATATCATCGTCATGCGACGCTACGAGTGTTTTGCCGGGCGGAACTACAACGAAGCGGTCGTCCTTGCAGCCGCTAAGCAGATCCTTCAATAGATCCGGGCTGCCTACCAATTCCTCGTAAGCCAGCCCCAGCCAATCGGCGCTGTCCTTCGTATGTTTTTTATATCTATCTCCATTTTGCCACTCAAAGTCTACAAATGTCAAATTTGTATAAGATTTGAGCGACATCACGTCCTGCTCCATAAGATATTCGGCGTTATCCTCGCCAAACATCTCCGTGTATTCGCGAAGCTTTGCCTCGTACCGTTCTCTGCCAGGCATATATTCGCATGTGTCGATCCAGCCCGGCGTATACCAATATGTACCCGGGTGGGAATCAAAGTATTCTTTATACCTTTCCTTAGAGCCAAGGAAAATAGTTATGCAATCGTGGGCCTTCGGTACTATAAGCGGAAGGCCGCGAGCCTGGATACCGTTCAGGCCGTTGCTGCACAGGCCGTAGCCAAGGATTATTGCCTCGGGTGTAAAGGAGACGGGGCGGCCGGGGTTTTTTGGCCTTTCGATGTATTCCTGCACTTTATCTATCTCCGCCTGCACACTTTCTCTCAGCATGTCCGGCGTATTATGCAGGCCCTGCTCGATCATAGTTACATCGTATATATTTTCACTGCCGGAAGCATAATGGAACACATCACGCCATAGAACATGGCAGCAGATGACTTTAAAACTGGACATAACATACCTCGATAATTTAAAATTACTCAAATGATGCGAAAGCGGCATCTTCCGTTTTAACAGGTACGCCACCGCCCGAACCACTTTCAAAAAAAGCGCAAACAATAATTTGCGCAATACTTTTCACAAGCGTTAATATTTCTTTAGGATCTTGACCAAAACCTATAATACAAATGATACCAAAACCGCTTAAATGCCGGCCCCGCATGAGGGTAAGTTCTGCAAGAACCGGCAGAACGATCTGCGCTATTATCAGTTTGCGGTCAAAACCCTAAAGAATACTAGGTATCCAATCTTTTAGGCAATAAGGCTTTTCGCCAAATCAACAGCTTCGGAAGCGTTGTCGGAATATCCGTCAGCGCCAATCTGGTCTGCAAAATCTTTGGTTACGGGAGCGCCGCCAACCATAGTCTTGACCTTTCCTGCAAGGTCGCTGGCTTTCAGGCAATCGATAACGTCCTTCATGCCAAGCATTGTTGTTGTAAGCAAAGAAGAGATGCCGATGATAGAGGCATTGTGTTCGCGTGCTTTATCAATAAACATTTCCGGGGGAACATCGATGCCGATATCGACAACTTCGAAGCCTGCTCCTTCAAGCATCATGCAAACGAGGTTTTTGCCGATGTCATGCAAGTCGCCCTTAACTGTGCCAACGATGATCGTGCCCAGCGATGTGATGTCTCTTGACGCCAACAATGGTTTCAAAACAACCATACCGGATTTCATAGCCCTTGCGGCAATAAGAACTTCCGGCACAAATATTTCTTCCGCCTTAAAGCGTACGCCGATCTCCGCCATACCTTTGATGAGTGATTCGCTTAGAATCTGTTCCGGTGCCGTGCCTTCGTCTATCGCTGCCTGCACCTTTGCTTCAACTTCTTTAGCTTTTCCGGCTTTCAAGCTGTCAATAATACCCTGAAAATCTGCCATTTTTGTTTTCCTCCTAAAATAGTTTATGTTCAATCCAATCTATAAATTGGAGTAGGATAACTTGGGCTGAAACACTCGGTCTTAACAGAAGATAGTTCAATACCGAATTCGTTTGTTTGTTTCTCCAATGAGGTTTCCACCATGTTTTGCAAAGCCGCGGGATCGGTCTTTATCCTCGCGTTAATGATGAGTCTAGCAAACGTTGAGGGCAGATCTACTCTGGAGGAGAAAACCGCTTCACTGTTGCCATAGACGATACTGGCCTTCGCAAAATCCATATTGGTCACGGCATACGCCTTTAAATGAGCAATCTCAGCGCCCTTTTCCGCTGCCTTTGTGCAAATATCCCGCAAAAGCGCGTCAACAAAACAGTTTATATCTATAACATCCGCGTAATCCAGCCGGCACGAGCTGTTTAGCCAGCCCAGCATGGCTTCCGCGGCGCCGTATCTGTCGTAATCTATAACGAGGCTGGGCTTGTCGGTTTCCATTCCGCTTAGCAAAAGTTCTCGCCAAACTTCCATGCCCTCGCCTCCAAGCGCGCTTACGGGAAATATTTGCGCGTCGGGATTGATATCCTTCAACGCGTGTAACAGCGCGTCCGTTTCGGCCTTGTCCAAGGTATCACATTTATTCAAAAGCAATATATCCGCTTCCTGCGCCTGCTTGCTGAATAGATAATTTATCTCATCGTTAAGCGCGTCCGGCTGCGTAAGAAACCTTTTCACGCGCCTGGGGTCTGCTATGACGGTCAAAGGGCAAACGGAGAAATACTCTGTATAATCCTGCCGCATCGGCTTAAATATCGTTGCAATAAGGTCGGTACAGCTCCCCACCGGTTCTGCTAATATTATATCAGGCATTCC
>JAVBOF010000028.1:0-12334 GCA_031550915.1 Eubacteriales bacterium
GGCGTATATTTGCCTTTATTCCGTAAGAATAAGAAAACCTCTGTCAACCTGCTTGTTATATTGATCATTGGCCTACTTGTTGAGACCATTCAAGGGCTTTTTGGGATAGGAACGGCGGATATCGACGATGTTATTCTGAACTTTTTAGGCGGATGTATAGGTGTTTTGCTATACAAGCTTTTAATGATAATCATGCACGCGGAGAAAAACGTTCGTACAACAGTCGCTATACTGTCTGCGATGGGACTGCCCTTTGTTATCTACTATCTATTTATAATAAAGATGAACTTTTGAAGCCAACCGCGGAAACCAATGGGACACACAAGCGCAGGACAAAAAAGATTAGGATGTGCCGGATAGATGGTCAAGTGGCTCAAAATAACAAAAAACCAGTACTTTGGGTTCTTTGCATTGGGTTTGTGTTTCTTCATTTTGCAGGAACTGCCTTATATGGTCATGCCGTTGATACCTCTAAAATCAAACATTTTGATGGAGATGCAGGACAAATCAATGGTTTTGAATATCGCAGAGAAGGTGCTAGGTATATCGAGCGTTGTCGTAATGATGTTTCTCGTACGAGGTGATGCCAAATGGTTTTCACTTGATAACCCTAAAGAAATAGCGTTCTTTTGCATAGCGATGATTGCGTTGATTGGATACTTTGTTGGCTGGGTTTTTTATTATTGCGGTTTTCAGGGTCTGCCACTGATTCTTTGCACTTTAGTTGCCTTGCCGCCCATTTATTATGCGTCCATTGGGCTGTGGCGCAAGAATTACGTTCTTGCGGTTCTTGGTTGCATGTTTCTTATAACGCATATATCCAATGTCTGGTATAATTTGAAATAGTGAATGCCGGCTTAAACTCGGAAGATGTGTTTATAAAGCGCAACAATACGGATGTTGCTTTCAGCAATGAACAACGCGGGCAAGCTTTTGTCCGCGTTACTTATTTTGCTTATATTATAATATAATGAAGGAAATGTTCTTCGCCAGCTCATACCAAAGGGCTCAACGTTCCGCAATAAAACAGGCTGAGCCTGTGCAGAGCCCTTGTGCAGGCTATATACAGCAGTTTTCTATCGTCACCGGTATTATAATGGTCGGCGTCCGCGTCCCAAATAAGCGTGGCGTCAAACTCCAAGCCCTTTGCAAGGTATATTGGCAATATCATGGTTCCGCTCAGCTCAACGTTCGGCCGGTCGTTCAAAAGCGCCACTTCGGTTTTACCTTTTATTTTCTCAAAAAGCCGGAGACTATCCTTTGCTGTTTTGCAGATTATGCTGATGGACTGATAGCCATTATCCCTGCAGGACCGTATCTCGTTAAGCAGCGGTTCAAAATCGTTTTCATCCATGCGCTGATGGATGCAGGGTGCTCCGGTATGGCGCCCGAAGCTTTGTATCTCCGCATCGGTGAATCGTGAACTGAACTCTATTATCTCATACGCGCAACGGAAACTTTTTTCCATGGTTACAAAGGAGCTCTTGTTTTTACGAAATGTGGCGTTGACCATATCAAAAAACCCGCTGCATTCGTGCTTGCCGATTGTTTGATCCACATCCGCCAATATGGTATAACGCGCGTTGGGGAACACCATGCGGAGTATCTCAAAATGGAGCGGATAATAATCCTGCGCTTCATCGATCACCAGATGTTTGATATGGCGGTATTCACTATAATCATTGTACTTCAAAAATAAATACATCACCGCGGCTGCGTCGTCATAATTCAAAATCCGCGCATTGAGGTTATCCTTGCTAAAATTTATGATCTCATCTATATTCCCCGGCATGTCAATGCCTTCTGCAAGCCGGTCGAAATAAGCCTTGTCATCAAATAGTTTTTTATATTCTCCGATAATATACTTGCAGTCCTGCCCGAACTTTAGATCCATACGGTTAAGGATATCCAAAAACAAGGGCGAGGTCTTGAACTCTAAACTGTTTTTTATAATAGGGGACCATTGACTGCCCGCCAGAACGGACTCAAAAAGCTGGTTTTTCGTTTGTATTTTCCCGATGCCATCAAGTAACTCCAAGATATCGTCAATGGTAAGAGACATAATGTTTTCTTCCCCGAGTTCCGGTAAAACGTTAGATATATACCTTTCAAAAACCGTATTTGGCGAGATTATGACGATGTCCCTGCTATTCAGCTTTGAATTAAGGCCTTGATACATAAGGTATGCTATGCGGTGAAGCGCTATCGAAGTCTTTCCGCTTCCGGCTACACCCTGCAGCATCAAAAGCTCGCTTTCCAGGTTACGGATGACAGCGTCCTGATCGTGCATTATCGTTTCAACTATACCCTTCATCTGCGGAGAAGCGTTTTGTGAAAGCATCTTCCTTAAAAATTCATCAAATACCTGCACGTCGGCGTCAAAAAAATACTCCATCGCGCCGTTCTTTATTTCATATTGCCTTTTGAGCAGGATATCGCCTGATATCCTGCCTGTGGGAGCTTCGTAAAATGCCGCACCCGTACCAAACCTGTAAAACATGGAGGCAATCGGCGAACGCCAGTCATAGATATATTTATACAGGTTTTCATCGGTCAGAGATTTTCTGCCGATATAGACCCGCTCGGCCTTATCCTCGCCGTCGAAAAGAAAATCTATCCGTGCGAAATAAGGGCTTTGTATAAGCCTTTCAAGCTGGCCAATCTCCTTCAGTTTGTTTTCATAGCTCGTGATACTTTGGGAAACCTGAGTGGCAAATTGGCTGAGTTCTACGAGCGATTCAAAATCATCGGCCGCCCAAAGGTTAGACGGACGGGAATGGGTGACCTCATCGCGCATCGCCTGACGCTCGTTCAATATATCCCCATGATCCTTTGAAACCGCTACCTTTAACGCGTCCAATTGCTTTGCGGCGATGTCTTGAACCAGCTCCAGATTTCTTTTTTCAAATTGCTTTTCGGTATCCGTATTTGTCACTCCCTCCGGCAAACGGATGCAAATTTTGATTTCTTCGCACTGCAAACATGCGTTTTACTGAATGATACTAACATAGTATTGTCAAATAAAACAGAATTGTATTGTATTAGAAAAAATGATATAATAATAGTAGAAATGGAAAAAGATGAAGGCGCTTGCCCTCATCTTTTTCCATTCTATAGCCAGTTTTTATATCTGTCAACTTCATAAACTTTTGCGCATATGCTTGGGCATGAGCCACATATCGCATGTAGAAGCCAATTGTAGCTTTTTTGCGATATTTTATATCTGATAAATAATGATTATACGTTGAAATATCCATTGGAAGTTTCAGTTGTTCGTGCTATATTCTTATTATCCATGCAAATTGATATTTATTAGGGCAATACTATAATATGGATAAAATGGCCTTGACCAAATAAACGCCAGGGTTTTTCGGTAAAGATTAGGTAACATTGTATAAAACCACGTTTTCATCAATTACATTTGGTCTATAATTGTAAATATGCAATACAATGCGAGCATGCGATAAACGCTGCCGCGCTGTGAACGCTAATTTAAATAACAAAAGATAGTAAATTAGAATGGGAGGAATCTCTATGGCAGAGGATAGAGCCAAGAACAGTAAATCCGGCGAAAAAACACTGATCCGCGATATTAGCTTTTGCGGAGTGCCGGAAAACGGTTCTAATGCATCTATGGTCGATGTTAAGGATGGTAAGATAATCCGTATACGGCCAATGCATTATGACTGGAAGTACGACCCCAAGAAGGATATGAATCCATGGAAGTTTCAGGTAAGAGGAAGCACTTTTGAACCGAGCATGAAAACGCTCATTCCCCCGTACTCAATAGCGTACAAAAAGAGGGTGTATTCACCCGCCCGCGTGCGCTTTCCAATGAAGAGGGTGGATTTTGATCCAAACGGAGCGCCAGGCTCCACCGGCCCCGGAGGGCGAAATACTCAAAACAGGGGCAAAAGCAAATATGTCCGCATCTCTTGGGATGAAGCACTGGATATAGTGGCAAAAGAGATGGAACGCTTGAAAAAAGAATATGGGCCCACCTGCCTGCTTTATCAGTGCGACCAGCACGGAGAAAACAAAGTGGTTCAGGCATGCCATGGCGCAGGGCGCAAACTTCTTCCGCTTTGGGGCGGCTACACATTGCAGATACGCCAGCCAGATAGCTGGGAAGGCTGGTGGTGGGGAAGCAAGCACCTTTGGGGCTGCGAACCCGTAGGACAAGGTATGCAAAGCAACCTCCTTTTGGATGTGGCGGAAAACTGCGAGCTTCTGCTCTTTTGGGGCTGCGATCAGGAAACCACGCCATGGGGCTGGCAAGGACAGCTTCCTAGCCGTTTGAGCTATTGGTATAGCGAACTGGGCATTAAGCAGATTTACGTATGTCCAGACCTGAACTATGCTGCAGGCGTACACGCAGACCGTTGGATACCCGTGCTGCCAAATACGGATGCGGCGCTGTATCTGGCTATAACGTACGTTTGGTTCAAGGACGGCACTTACGATAAAGATTATCTTAAATCCCACGCTGTTGGCGTAGAAACCTATGAAGACTACGTTATGGGCAAGGAAGACGGAGTAGCAAAGACACCGGAATGGGCGGCTCCTCTTTGCGGCGTTTCCGCAAGGGTAATAAAAGCCCTCGCGAGGGAATGGGCATCCAAGCGCACAAGCGTAGTTATCGGCAACGGCGGCCCCGGAATACGCGGACCATACGCAACAGAACCTGCACGTTTGCAGTGCATCTGCCTTGCCATGCAGGGGCTTGGTAAACCCGGCAGAAACCAGGTAAAGATGATAGAATGGGGACTCTTCGATTTCCCCGATCAGTATGCGCAGCCGAAGCCTTTGAGAGTGCCAAATCTGCGTAAGGCATACACAGGCGGACATCCATCCGATTCCAACGATCCTTCACTGCCCAAAACCTTTGTTCCAAAGGCTATTTTGGAAGGTAAATGCGAATGGTGGGGATGTGAATCTGAAACCGCGCCAAGGGAGGATCAGTTCGTTAAACGCACATATCCTGCCGAAGGATGTTCTAAGATACACGCTGTTTGGACGGATTCACCGTCCTGGATAACCTGCTGGAATGCAGGAAACGATTACGTCAGAGCGATGCGCGATCCGAGCATAGAATTTATGTGGGCGCAACATCCTTGGGTAGAGAACGACGCCCTTTTGGCGGATATCATTCTTCCTGTAAACACCAAGCTGGAAGAGGACGATATAGCCGCGGATATATTTAGCGGCCAGTACAATCTGCTTTATCCGGAACAGAAGTGTATAGAACCTTTGGGCGAATCCTTCAGCGATTATGAGATAGTCTGCATGCTGGCGGAAAAACTCGGGCTTCTTGAGGAATATACCGGTGGAAAATCCATACCGGAACTCATCAAGTATGGCTGGGAAACCTCCCGCTGCGATGACCTTATTAGCTGGGAAGAGCTTAATGATAAGGGTTACTTTGTAGTGCCTACATCCGAAGGTTGGGAAAAGGAGCCGCGCGGATTCCAGCGCTTCTATGAAGACCCGAAAAAATATCCGCTCACAACGCCTACCGGGCTTCTTGAATTTGAAGCTACGGGCTTGAAGGAGCATTTCCCGGATGACGAGGAACGTCCACCGACACCAAAATGGATACCGAGCGGCGTAAGCCATGAGGAGACGCTTGGTACAGAACGCGGCAAAAAATACCCGCTTTTGGTCGTATCCAACCATCCGCGCTGGAGCGTACACTCCCAGCATGAGGATATAACATGGATCCGCGAGATTGGAACCTGCAAAGTTGTTGGCCCTGACGGATACCAATACCATCCAACATGGCTGCATCCTTCGACGGCAGCGGAACGCGGCATCAAAAACGGCGACGTCGTCTCTATCATCAACGATAGGGGAATAGTACTTGCAGGCGCGTATGTTACCGAGCGCATTATGCCGGGTGTTATCTATATTGACCACGGCGCGAAATGGGATCCGATAGTACCGGGCGAGATAGACCGCGGCGGTGCGATCAATACCATCGTTCCAAGAAACGTAACATCCAAAAACGCCGTAGGGCACGCGGTAAGCGGATTCCTTGCGGAAGTGGAAAAGACCGATCTTGAAGCGATGAAAAGCAAATATCCAGAAGCCTTCAGCAGGCCCTTCAACGCTGCGGCAGGCCCCGGCCTCGAAGCTATTTTGGACGGAGGTGCAAAATAATGGGTAAGGTACTTGTAATAAACTATGATATCTGCAACGGTTGCTATAACTGCCAGATCGCCTGTAAAGATGAACATGTAGGAAACGACTGGTCACCTATAGCAAAACCGCAACCGGATACCGGGCAATTCTGGAATAAGATACATGACAACGTTCGCGGACAGGTGCCAAAGGTCAAGATAACCTATGAACACAGCATCTGCCAGCATTGTGACGATGCCCCGTGTATAAAGGCATGCAAGCAGAGCGCCATATATAAGCGCGATGACGGGATCGTAATAATCGATCCTAATAAATGCCGTGGCAACCAGATGTGTATAGAGGCTTGTCCCTATGACAACGTCATCTACTATAATTCTGATCTTGCCATCGCTCAAAAGTGCACCTTCTGCGCTCATCTTATTGACGACGGTTGGGAAGAACCGCGCTGTGTGGACGCTTGCCCGACGGGAGCCTTTACCTTCGGCGATGAAAACGACCCCAAGATAAAGGAACTTATTGCAAAAGCCGAGCCGCTGAAGCCTGAGCTCCCGGTGAAGCCGAGGGTCTATTATATAGGGCTGCCAAAGCGTTTTATCGCAGGCGCCATTTATGATAAGGAGGCCGATGAATGTGCCGAGGGCGTAAAAGTCACGGCTACATGCACGGAAACAGGCGCAAATTGTTCGGCTGAAACCGACAGTTACGGTGATTTCTGGATTAGAGGACTGGCGAGCGGCAAATATACTCTGCTTTTTGAAAAAGCCGGATATATGGCCCAGAAGTTTGGCCCTGTGGACGTTACGGAAAAAGATATAAGTATCGGTGATGTGGAGATATGGAAGGCATAAAGTTGTCCTGTAAATAAAGCGGTTAATAAAGGTTGTGTGGCCTACCAAACGGTCAAAACCAATCCTAATAAAGCTTTTGCGAACATAGGACAATGCCGGACATAAAACACGGCAAACTGACATAAAGGGAGCGGATGACTACATCCGTTCCTTTTTTTATGCCGGTCTAGCGATCATTTAAACATGGAGCGCGAAACACATCAGTCAATTTGTACCGGCCTCGCAACAATGCCATGTCTGTGGTATACTGTTAAAAATATCAAAATCCTGGAGATGATCATGTCTAAATACGAATTTACCCTTAAAGGTGATTTTACCAGATTATTGAATTTTATCGAGAGCCAGATACTAAAGGGAAGTGTTTCTGCGAGCCTGGAGGATCAGAGTGATTATGATCTTAACGGCATATTATGCGCGGTACGCGTTTTTGAAAGATATAGCGTTATCGGAAGCAATCGCGTCAGTATGAATTTGACATTGCTGGGCAATGGGGAAGATCTCTATATTTCCGCGATAACTTCCGGAGGCAGCCAGGCGATATTTATATAGATCAATACTTTTGGAGAGGACGCTTTTTTGGACTGTTTGATCTCTGCAGTAAAGGATTATCAAGCTTCAAATATAAATTGATCGGGTAAAAATCAATATGATGTGGAGGATAAAATGAGATATCAATGCGTGTTGATTGTGGTTAAGGATATGGAAAGATCCAAACGGTTCTATAAGGATATCCTTGGACTGGATGTTATCATGGATTTTGGGGCGAACGCTACGCTTGAAGGCAATATCGCGCTGCAAACGCTGGACAGCTGGACGGTGTTTATTGGTAAACAGGCTGAAGATATCGGTTTTCGCGGCAATTCAGGCGAACTGTGCTTTGAGCATGACGATATAGACGACTTTGTGGGAAAACTGGATAAAAAGAATATCTCATATGTGCATCCCCTTCTTGAATACCCATGGGGGCAAAGAGTAATAAGGTTTTATGACCCGGACGGCCATATGATAGAAGTCGGTGAAAACATGTCTATAGTCGTTAAACGGTTCATAGCGCAAGGCTTAAGCGTAGAAGAAACCGCTGAACGCATGGGAGTACCGGTTGAATATGTTATGATGAACGAATAGTGCGAGCAGAATAATAGCCATTTGATAAAACTACACAGTTTGTAGCAATGTGAGCTGTGTAGTTTTTGTGTCCTGTGTTTATTCGGAGATATATATCATATCACTGGTTTTCCTGCCGCCGTTATAAGGCTTGTTTACCAGCTTGCCATCAAATACCATTGCCGCGGTTTGTCCTCCATCCAAATTGTAGGCGTCCTTTAGACCGAGGTCTGCGGCCAACCCGGATAATTCGCTGAGGGTCATCCCTCGGGAATAGCCCTCCTGTCTGCCATCCACGAGAATAAAGCAATAATGGCCCGGCTCGTAATACCCTATGGCGCAGCGCGGATTGCTTGTTTTGATTGCACTTCTAAATTTATCGACGGGATTACCGTTTTCCAAAAGCTTTGGCCCAAAGCTCCACGCTTGCCACGCGCCGTCGTTCATCGCCTTTCCCACGTCGAACTCATCCTTGGAATAGGTTTTCAAAGCGCCGTCTTTGTATATGACGCAAACATCGCCGTAAAGGGTTTCGCGGTATAGCTTGCCGTTGCGTATAACTACACCGTTTGTCCGGGCGCCGTAATAATCTCCGGATATTGCTATAAGGGCGCCTTTTTCCGTGGACATACCGAGCATATCCTGTCTGTTGCCCGTACCGAATGATCCCTCTGCAAATGCAGTTTTTAATAGAGCGATGTTTCTCACCCAAATATCTGCTACGTAATAAGTTATTCCATCCTTCGAAACAACGTCGATCGAAATCCGCACGTTTTCACTCTGGTAGCTTTCCAACTTGCCTATATCGGTATCCGAGGCAGGGAATGTGGCGGAAAAATCCCCGGCTTCCGGCTCTGGTACTGAAACCTTCTGTAATGAGGCCGTGGGCCCGGGCGTTGGTACGGCTGTTTGCACACGTGTATGTGTTGAAGTGTGTGTGGGTTTAACGATGGTTGTTGAAGGTGTTTCACTTGTATATTGCCGTTTTCCCAAAAGCGATTTTACAGAGATGCCGCCTATACTTATATCGTAGGGCAGATAAACAAAGCCAGTGATAATCACTGCAAAAAACAGTATCACCGACATCATAATAATACGTCGTATTAAGCGCTTTTGCTTCCTTTTGTGTTCGTTCATTCGTTCCCCTCAAGCTATAATAACATACGGCAAGCGAGTTAAGCCGTCTTATATAGTATCGTTAAAGTTTGCCGCAGGCAACACTCATAATATTTGATTATAAACCAGGCACAGTAAAGGGCAGTATATCTGGTAAATTACAACTACACGGCAAAAAAAAGAACCTATGAGCCCAGCGTGCGAGTGATACGCTTTGCCCATAGGCGCTTTATCTAGACTTTAAATGTCGTATGTAACCATACTTTTCGGGTTGAATGTTTTGCCGGTCGTGAACGGCCATACATCAAACAGCTTGTTCAATACCCTCCTTAGCTTTTGCGAAATCGCTCAACAATTCATCAGAAGGCTTTTTAGACAACAATGACACGACAACTATGAAGATGATCGATATAATGAACGCGGGCAGCAGCTCGTAAATACCCAGAACACCACCCATAGGACGTATCACAAGCTTCCATAAAAACACCATGCCCGCGCCGGAAAGCATACCCGCGACCGCGCCCGCTTGGGTTATCCGCTTCCAGAAAAGCGAGAATATAAGCGTTGGTCCAAAGGTGGCTCCAAAGCCTGCCCAGGCAAAGGAAACTATTTTAAATATTACACTCTTCTCATCCAGAGCGATAAGCACGCCGATAATACTGATGACTATCAAGGTTATCCTTGTTGTAAGCATTATCTGTCTTTCGGTGGCGTCCTTCTTTGCAATTCCCTGGAAGATATTTTTAGCAAGTGCAGATGACGCTATAAGCAGATAGGAATCGGAAGAGCTCATTGTCGCGGCCAATATACCGGCCATTACAACACCGGCGATCAATGGAGGCATAAGCCTTGTACTCATCGTTATAAAGATGCTTTCGGAAGCGGTTGCAGTAAGATGGGCATCCGGGTATAACGTCCTTCCGATAACGCCGATCAGGACTGCGGCAGCCAACGAGATGACCACCCAGATTACGGCTATTCTACGGGCTTTGGGTAATTCTCTCGAAGACCGTATGGCCATAAAGCGGAGCAATACCTGCGGCATGCCGAAATATCCAAGCCCCCAAGCCATGGTGGATACTATAGTTAAAAAGCCGTACGAACCGGCCGAAGAAAACTGCGGGACACCGTTAACGACCTGCTGTGCGCTGTCGGCCATCACAGGCTGGGCTATGCCGAAAAACTCCAGGAAGCCCGGTATGGTCTTCGCATTGGCAACTATAACGTCTACGCCGCCTGCAGCGATTGTGCCGGTTATAAGAACGGCGCACAATGCCACTATCATGATTATCCCCTGAAGAAAATCGGATGTGCTTTCCGCAAGGAAACCGCCTAGAAAAGTGTAGATAACCACAAAAACCGCGCCGATAATCATCATTACAACGTAGTTCGCGCCGAATAATTGGCTGAACAGCTTTCCGCATGTAACGAAGCAACTGCCTGTGTAAACCGTGAAGAATACAAGTATAAACAGCGATGCTATCATAAGCAATACCTTTTTGTTTTCGCGGAAACGGTTGCTGAAGAATTCGGGTATGGTGATGGAATTATTTGCTACTATAGAATAATTGCGAAGCCTTTTGGATACCAAAAGCCAGTTTAAGTATGTTCCAATCGCCAAACCGATTGCCGTCCAAACTGCGTCCGCCAGCCCGCACCAATAGGCTACGCCCGGCAGACCCATAAGCAGCCATCCGCTCATATCCGAAGCTTCTGCGCTGAACGCGGATATCCACGGGCCAAGAGACCGCCCTCCAAGGAAAAAATGCTCGCTGTCTGTATTGGCGCGCTTCATAAAATATATGCCGATAAAGACAACTACCAGGATATAGAATATCATGGCGATCAAGATCTGGATCGAATTACTATCCATAAAACCCTCCCTAAAAAATGATTCTGTTTTAATAACAGGCAGATTAGAAAAAATGAATAACAATATTTTATCATTATCAATTGCAATGTACAACCTAATAAGTATATAATAGATTTATCAAAAAGCCACTTAACATAGCAATATATGGAACATTGCTTATGAACAAATAGGCAAAGACAAAGTTACTTTATTTAATGCATCTTTATTAATAGAGCTAAAGCATTCAAATGCAAGTTGCACAACAGCGGATTGGGCACACACCAAAACCACACACATTTCAAAACACAAAATCATACAATCTTTGTTATAACAATTTATATATCGTAGTGCAATTACATGTGTGATCTGATTTCAATCAATCAAAAACGCCATTATTACCTAATTAAAATCAGTACAGAAAACAATGAAAGACTTAAACCGAAGCGGAAACCGGTATACAAATGTTTACTGAAATTACCATAAAACACTTGCAATTCTAAATTGAGGGATTTATAATTCAATTAATCAATATTTACCAATTTTTCTCTAAACTACTATTCACTACTATTAATCGCAGCATATAAAGGATGATTTACATGACAAATATTGAGGTAACCTGTAGATTTCAGACCGCTGAAAAAGAAAAATACTGTTATTTTAATATGCTTTATGTTAATGGCTAACCTAGAGTTTTTTAATTGTATTTAAAAAGCCGTTTAAAATGCATGTTTTTGGGAACAAACGATACAACACATTGAAAAACTTGTTGATGTCATAAAAGTGAATGAGAGGAGCTGAATACGAAGTACTATTAAATGTTTGTGTTGTATTTGTGTTTAGAGGTAAGGAAATTCACCGAAATCAGAACCAACAAAAGGGAAAATCAGAGAAGATCAAATTTACAGAAGTGCTGAATGAAAATGCGAATAATAAGAGAGGCTGAAAATTATGAAAACAAATCTTGCAGGAAGATCAAGATCCAATCTAACAAAACGAGTGCTAGTTTTGTTGATTGCCGCGATGATGGTTTTGACAATATTCCCGCAGGGCGCACTTGCAGAAGTTTTGACAAACGAAGGTGCACCCACGGAGAATGTTTCTACCGCGGCCCCGGATACTGAACCAAAAGACACGGCTCCGGGCGATCAAACACCTAGTGACACCACACCACCTGGGGACGATAAAGCTCCGGAAACAACTCCAGACGACGCTTCAAAAGTTAAGGACGCGGCGGGAGCAAAATCCGACGAAACCCCGGACGTACCCAAAGATA
>JAVBOF010000171.1:0-10171 GCA_031550915.1 Eubacteriales bacterium
GTCAGACAAATAGGTTCCGCTTTCTTCAACATCGATGCGCCCGCCGCTTATTTTGATGCCTTTTATCTGTGAAGCGGAAAAGTATCGAAATTGGGAAAACGTGCTCTGGCTGCTGCTGGGTTTGTTTGCACTGTGCCTCATAGAAATAGGCAAGCATGGCGTAAATGAATTCGTGGACTATTTAACGGGCGTTGATAGCGCTGTAGAAGAAAAGAATAAAACACCTTTTTCGGGCGGACGCAAGACGATCATCGACGGCATTTTGAATATGAAGGAAGTCGTGATAATATCCGTGCTGACTCTGGGCGCCGCGGTGCTTATTGGTCTGGCAATAGCGTATTTCAAATCGTTCCTCATACTACCGGTAGGCTTTGTTGGCGTCTGCATAGCCGTAATGTATACCTTGCCTCCGTTTATGCTTTCATACAGGGGATTAGGCGAGCTCGCCGTGTTTTTGTGCTATGGCCCGCTTATATTCAACGGCCCCTATGTTTTAATAACCGGATCGTTTTCTTTGTTGCCGGTTTTGGTTTCCATACCAATCGGGATAATTATCGCGAATATCCTCGTGATAAATGAATTCCCGGATTACGAGGCGGATTTGTTGGGCGGCAAGATGAACGCTGTGGCGCGTTTGGGCAAGGAAAAGGGCACGGTTTTGTTCGGCATCCTTTTCATTGCGGCATACGCTTGTTTTATACTTATAGCAATAATTATTCAGAGTTATTTCTGCCTATTGCCGCTGATTACTATGCCAATGGCCTACAAAGCATGGAAAAGCAGCAAGGTTTATAAGGACGATATCCAAAAACTCGCTTTCGAATCTATGTTCCGCACAATAAAGCTGCACGCCTTCACAGGGATGTTGTTGATAATGGGTATAATAGTACAGCGGGTTTTGTTCAAATTATAGTTATTATTTTATCTTCATTTATCGATTGGAGAAATAGATGCTTTTAACTAACAGCGAGAGACTGAATTCGGAAATGTGCCAATTTGAAGATTACCTATTGGGGCTGTTTGCAAACAATGATAAGCTTTCAGGGCAAGCCACGCGCGAACTGGTGGATGCAGGGGGAAAAAGGCTGCGGCCGATGTTCACCTTGCTTTTTTCCGGCGTCACGTCAAAAGCCGGTATGCCGGAAAGGCTTGCCGCCGCAGCCGCGATAGAATTACTGCATACCGCGACGCTGGTACATGACGATATTATAGACGAGGCGAACAAACGCAGGGGCAAGGAAACGATAAATTCAAAATATGGCGTTCATATGGCGGTTTATGTCGGAGACTACCTGCTTATGAAGAGCGCCCAGCAGTTTTTGAACATAGACGGTGAAAAGCAGGATACGATGGGCATCATCAAGACATTGACCGACGTTTTGGACGGGGAGATACAGCAATACCTTTCAATAGGGAAGATGATATCCGTGTTTGCGTATCTGAGGAAAACTCGAAAAAAGACGGCTAACGTCTTTGGGATGGCCTGCAGCCTCGGCGCGCATTGCGCAGGGCTCAGCCAAAGGGAAAAGGAAAACGCGATGCGCTTCGGTAATTGCTTCGGTATGGCTTTCCAGATACGGGATGATATAATAAATATGCTTCCGCAGAATATAGAAAAGAAGGACCTTTTTTCTGATATCAAGAACGGCATAATAACATTGCCGGTGATACTTGCCGTCAAAGATAAAAGCGGGGACGAGCTCGCAGGCGGATATTTGGAAAACATGATAAAGAGCGGCGCATTGCTGGACATGTGTAATTCCCACAGTATAACCGCCTCAAAGGATGTTATGATGAAATACCTTGAAAGGGCAGAAACTTCGCTTGCATCGTTTAATAACGAAGAAATGCGGTCCGTGTTTTTAGGAATAAAGGATAGGCTCTGTATGTTTTAGCAGGGTACAATATGCTAAAGAAGGCACACCGCAGCCGCCGGCGGCAAAACCGTCAGCGGTTTTTGTATTTAGTCCGTTGCTTTCCGTATAAAGCCGCATCTTTCATTGATAAGATAAGCGCTGTATAAAGCAGGATGACCGGCAATAACAGCCGGCCATCCATAAATGTTGAGAAAATATGATGAAGGTGGTTTAATCGAGAAAATCCAGTTTAAACATCTTCTTTGCGTTGAGCCTTCCGATCTTAAGCTTTTCCGCATCTCCCAGCTCTACGTTATCGAACCAGTTTGCGGCAAGCTCGGCGCTTTCAAACGGATAATCCGTAGAGAACATTATCTTGTCTGAACCCATTTCCATTATTGCTGCAAGTAATGGAGGCAAACGGAAATTCCCGCTCGTTGTTATATGGAAGTGCGTTTCAAAATATTCCCTAAAGGTCTTTTTGAATTTGCCATTATGCGCCGGCGCTTCCTTCATGCGGTGGTCTGTCCTCCAAATGTTTGCGGGAAGCATTTCGCCCAAATGTCCAAGTATGATAGTGAGCTTTGGATAAGCGTCGAACAGGCCGCTGCCCATAAGCCGTAACGCATGGATAGCGGTTTCGACAGAGAACCCCCATACAGAGCCCAAAAGCCATTCATGCCCTTTATATGCTCTTGCCTGGCTGGGAATGGGGCAGCGCGGGTGCAGGTAGAACGGCACATCAAGCTTTTCTACTTCTTCCCAAAACGGCCAGTATTGGTCTTCATCCAAATAAACGCAGCTATCTTCAATATCTACCTGTGAAAACCCGTTTACCAGCGCGCCTTTGAACCCATAATCCCTGACACAACGAATAAGCTCCGTTGTGGCCTCTTCCGGCTCCTGCATCGCCAAGGCCGCAAAACCGCAAAAGCGCTTCGGGTTTTTTGCGCATTCCTCCGCAAGAAGCTCGTTTGCGCGCCTGGCTGTATCGACGGCCTTTTTTCTGTCGGGTATAGCCTGAATAGCGGGCGCGTTCAAGGAAAGGATCATAACGTCTATCTCGTTTTTGTCCATCTGCTCGAGCCTGGTTTTATTGATATCCAGAAGTTTATGCTTAAAATCCGGCCAAAGCTTCGGGTCTACGAAGGCTGATGAATCGCCCAAAGTATCTGGGCTCGCAAAATGTTCTTCTAATCCTATTTTGCCTTTCATAAATGTTTGTCTCCTATATCTATTAATATCAGATTTTAACAGCAGCTAACCCATCGTCGAAGGCAGCCAAAGCGCGATCTGCGGGAAAAGTGTCAGGATAAAGATACCTACAAGCAATACGATTACGTATGGCCACGACCCCGCAATTATTTCCTTCATCTTCAGGGTTTTGAGCGCGCCTTTAAGTACAAACAGGTTCAAGCCGACCGGAGGTGTTATCATACCGATCTCGCAATTGAGCGTGATTACAACGCCAAGCCATATCGGATCAAAACCTTGCGCGACAAGCGTCGGGTAGATAAACGGGAGGGTAATAAGCAGCATCCCGAGAGGCTCCAAAAAACACCCAAGGATCAGCAGTATAATGTTGACCATTATAAGTGTCACCCATTTATTCGGGCTGAATTCGATAACAAAGCCTGCAAGAGCCTGCGGAAGCCCCATTGCGGTAATAAAGTACGAGAAGATCAAGCCGCCGAACATGAGGAACAATATCATGCAGGAGTTCTTCGTGGTGTTATACATAGACTTGGAGAAGCAGTCCTTCGTCATCTTTTTCTGGATAAGCACCACAACTGCCGCTCCGATAGCGCCGATGGCGGAGGCTTCGGTTGGGGTAACTATTCCAAGGTATAATACGCCCAAAACAATGATGATCAAAATAACCAGCGGCGCGACAGCGAAAATATCCCCGCCGACCGTATGCTTTTGCTTGGCAGCCTCCTCCTGGGCTTTCTTGTAAGTTTCCGTAGAAATAAGCTGAGGCTTGATACGGACTATTACGCTAACGCATATTATCAGAATGATCGCCATCATAATACCCGGAACGAATCCGGCCATAAACAGGTCTACAATAGACGTTTCGGTAATGATACCGTAAACAACGAAGGTCAGCGACGGGGGGATCAAAATCCCCAGGGTACCGCCGGCAGCCTGAATGCCCGCAGAAAAGCTTCGTTTATAACCGTTCCTTATCATTGAAGGGATACTTATAGTACCAATGGTAACGGCTGTTGCGGGACTGGAACCGCAAACCGCTGAAAATATAGCGCTTGCGATTATACTTCCAATAGCCATATTGCCTTTTATTCTTCTAAGCCTTCTGCTGATGACGTCAAACAAGCCCGCGGCAATATTGGAATTTGCCAGGAATTCCGCCATAAGGATAAACAGCGGTATCATCAGCGTTGTGGAACTCGTTGCCTGGGAAAAAGCAACATTGGTTATCTGCGACATCTGCGCCGGTTCAAGGAAGAAGAATATACCGGCAAGGCCCATAAACCCAAGACCCATAGCAATGGGAGTACCCAAAAACAAAATTATAATAACTACCCCAAAAAGGGCTAAAGTTGTCAGTAACATCTCACATCACCTCCGCATTGCTTTCTTCGCTATCATCCGCATCGACATCCCTGTCGGTTTTCCAAAGCGAAATAAGCATCGAGAGAATGGTGAGCCATAGCATCAGCGCGCCAAAATCCATTATTATATATAGGATGCCGGCGGGTATAGAGAATGTAAAGGCTGTATACCAATCCATGCTTAGAGCTAAAATCGTCGTATCGACAATGTAATAAAACATAAGCCCGACATAGATGAGTGAAAATACATAACCGATCGTCAGCATGATTTTCTTTGCCGTCCTGTTCTTTACGGCATCCAGAATGATGTCTACGTTGACATGCCCTCCGGTGCGCATGCAGTAAGCAGTACCTAAAAAAATACCTGCCAATATCAAATAGGAGCTTACAGATGACGCCCATAAGGACGGGGAACCAACAATATACCTCACAAGGATATCGTAAAGCATGACAATTGCGGTTATCAGAAATATGACTCCGCTAATGTAGCCCATTACCTTATTGATCTTTTTCAGTAACATACCAATTGCTCCTTAAATAATGCATTTTCCGGAGGAGAGAGCTCTCCTCCGGAAAACTAAATTGAATTATTTTACTGATTTCAAAGCTTCGGCGAGTTCTTTGCTGAGGTCTCCACCGGCCGCTTCGGCTTCTTTGCGGACGGGTTCGAGCAAATCGTTGAACACGGCCTTTTCCTCATCGGTCATTATATAGATGGAGCCGCCTGCGTCGGCTACGTTCTTTTCAAACATAGCGTAATTCTTTTTGGTAAGGTCGATATTATATTCGATCGATTCTTCGCCAACTTCCTGGACGATCTTCTGCTGTTCGGGAGAAAGCTTGTTCCATGCCGTGTCTGTAATTGCTATCATGCTGAACATGTTTTGGAAGCCGACCATGGTTACGTTAGGAGCCGATTCATAAAGTTTGAAAGCGTTTACAAACGGCCAGCCGGTGTAGCCCGCGTCTACCGTGCCCCTTTCAAAGGCTACGGAAACATCGGAAGGGGGAACCGTCATCGGGCTGCCGCCCCAGGCCTTTATAGACTTGCCGACCCATACGCCATGATCCCTGATGATGAGGCCTTTCAAATCTTCGGGCTTTTTAACGGTAATGGCTTTTTTCTTGCTGACATAGAAAGTTGTCCTTCCCTCGTCGGAGGTGTAAAGGTAATGCATCTTATATTTCGCGAATATCTTCTCTAGTACGGGTTTTATAGCTTCATGGGTAGCCCTTAGCTTTTCCGGATCCAATGCTCCGGGGATATCCAATGGCGCGAATTCTTTTGCTTCAGTTGAGGCGAAAGTTGAGGATAAAGCTTCCATATCGCAGGAACCGGTCATCATTGCCCTGAAAGCTTCATTGTTTTTAACGAGCGATTCCGAAGGGGCGACCATGATGCCCACTTCACCGTTAGTGCGTTTGAATACTTCCTCGGCAAACCATTTATAAGTAGCTCCGCGCGGATCCTTCTCCGGGAAGCCGTGTGCAAAGGATATCTTTATCTTTGCGCCGGACATATCAACGGCTGGCGCAGCGGAAGCCGGAGCTGCCGAAGCCGGTTCTGAAGCCGGAGCCGAAGCCGGTTCAGAGGCCGGGGCTTGGGCGGGTTCAGAGGCCGGGGCTTGAGCGGGTTCAGAAGCCGGAGCCTGGGCTTCGCTTGCGGGAGCACTTGCCGGCGCTTCGCTTGCAGGCGCCTGGGTACATCCGGCAATAGTTACAAGCATAAATAATGCAACCACCAATAGACCAATGATTTTTCTTTTCATAAGTATCCTCCTAAATATATATTTTTTGTACCTTAATAAAACTTCTAAATTTATGCCACAGGAAAGAAGCGCAATCGAATGAATAAAGTTACATTTTTGGAATACTCTAAGATTGTTTGATAAAATTGTAACAGCGTATGTTAGCATATACTGCTAAATTGAATACATTGTGAAAAGTAATTTTATATGATATTCAAATTCGCTACAACTGCTTTCGCAGCTCATCCATATTTTGAATGAGTATGCCGCCATAAGACGTACTAAGGGCTTTCCTGTTTTTGAGATCGGTAAGCGCTTTTGTGACCGTTACCCTCGTGGTGCGCGACATTCTCGCAAGGTCTTCCTGGGAAATATCCAAAAGGACTTCCGCCTCGTCCGGGTTGCGCATCCATTTTTGCTCGGCAAGCATATACAGCGCCCATTCTATCCGGCGGTTTGCGCGGAACATGAAAGAATATAGCTGTGTCATTAAGCCGCTAAGGATATTCAAAGCCTCATATGTCAGTTCGTTTGCCATATCTAAATCGGTCCGCATATAATTGAAGATTTCTTCCTTGCTGACGGGAATGATCGAGGAGTCCTCGACGGTGATGAAAGAAGCCCGCGAAGGCGATTTATCTAGAAGCGGAAGCAAGCCTACAACATTGCCGTCTCCGTTGACGTCGATAAGCCCCTGAGACCCGTTTTCAAAATTGAAGGTATATTCAACAAGACCGTTAACTATATAGAACAGATTATTAGGCGTTTCGCCCTGTTCAATCAGCGTAGTTTTCTTTGGGAAAAATTTTGCAGGCTTACTTAAAAAAACCTTTTTCCATAAGGCTAAAGATTCTTTTTTTCTGTTGCATCTAAAAATCGGGTATTGAGCGTCGAATGATTCCATTTTATACCCTCAATCTAAAAAAATGTTATATTAATAATTTTCTTACATGTATATCAATATTATCAGCTGACGCGATACTTGTCAATTTAAAGAGGTATTTTGCGAGAAAATAAAACAAAAAACACCAAGGGATACTCAAGGTGTTTTTTGTCGTATATATTTGGTATATCAGTTTTTTATATAGATCCGCAACTTGCCGTTATATGCCCGGTTTACAAGCCGTCAGGCCCCTTCGCCTTCATCATGCACAAATTGCACTATAGGGGCGCCATCCAAGGCGTTGATAAAAATTTTCTCCTCGTTGCCCAGAGATTCCTTTGGTACGGCTTTTGGATTCGTAGGATCATTGAAAGTGAAATAGCTCTGCGTAGTAAAAACCCATGCCGGCACGACGAGAGCTCGGTCGATATCATCCTTTGCGCCGATATACGTCATGCAAAGCTTTACATCTTTGATTTCAAACCGCAGTTTTTCTTTCCGGCTTTCAAAGCTGTTTCCATCCGTATCGTAATATGTATTCATAAAATATAGTTGATCGACTGCGCGCTGCTTAATCTCCGAAAACGGCAATACCTTTGCGTTTTCGGCAAATGTTTCCACCTTGTTTGCCATGCCATACCAGTTGAATTGCCTTATGCCGTTTGCGTCGATTATGATATTGCCCTGTTCCGGATAGAACGGCGGGTAGTACATGCCATCCTGCAATTTGTTTTTAGGAATAGACGTTCCGCCGTAGTTCACCGCATTGGGTATCCCTCCGCATTCACGGGTAAATTCGATGCTGCAGGCGTCGTTTTCCGGGACAGTTGGCTTATACTCGCCATAATAAAGGGATTTGTTGAAGTCAGCCGGTTCGCTCAGCGCTTTTTCGCATTTGAAGATTTGAACGCCTTCGATTCCCATCTCCTCAAAGAGCGCGATGGCCTGTGCCTTTGCGGCATCCAGATCGAGCTTATTGGTTTTCATCCGCTCCTGCATTGCCGTAAAGAATTCCAATTGGGTTTTAATACGTTTGGCATCCTCCTCAGGATATGGATTTTTGACATCCTTATACTCGTTCATCCGCTGTTCGTCTTCTTTGAGCCATTTGAGCTGATCCACAACCATCGATTCGGAATAGTATTCGCAATCGTTGTAATAGAAAGAGCTGGAAGATTTATTGGAATCCAACTTTGATGCATATATCGCGCCGGAATCGCTGCCGTCGGCGTTCTCTACCCGCGCGTTAAAGAAGTTTTCCCCCGAATCTTTCATTGGCTTACCTGTTTCGTAATCGAACGAAAAGGTATATTTTGGTTCGATATATTCACGCTCGGCTTTTTCAGGGGCATTCTTATGCTTTTTTTCCACCTCTTTTATATAAGTCCTTATGGATTCGGGGTTTTCGCCGTCAGCCCCGTTCAAAACGTCGTTCAAACTCTTTCTCAAGTGGATAAGCTCGCGTTCGAAATCCTCCTTTAACAGCGGGGGGTCCTTATAGAACTTTTTGCCCGCCGCAAACCGATTCACCAGCTTGTTAAGCCACTCCTGCGTCAAATCGAAGCGTTCCAGCTTGTCTATTCTGTAGGTTTCGTTTTCCGGCATCTGCACATCCGCGTCGGCTTCAACTATAAAATATTGGTTCTTCTCGATCCTTTCTTTCCAGTGTTCGATCGTTTTATATTTTGCCGGTTCAAAGGAGGAAACGGCGCCGTCGTCAGGCAGCTCGGTCGGTTTTGCGACGTACTCGCTAACCATGCTTTCGGCCTTGTTTACAACCGCCTCTTTTTCCGGCGTTGGCTTGCAACCGCCAAGGCAGGATACGGCAAATATACAAATAACAAAAACTATCGATACTTTACGCATTGTTTCACCATCCCCATTTATAATATTAATCACATTCTACGCCACACGATGTATGCAAGTATCCTCCAACATGTAAAAATATGTGGCAAAATAGCGATGAGGAGAAGAAAAGCTGCCTTGTTGAATTATAATTTACTATTTTTATCTTGAAAAAATTATGCTAATATTTTTATATAAAGCCAAAAGGCTATCTTACTCTACACATCAAAATAAAATTTGGAGGCATGATTATGGAAATCAAAAAATTCCCGTGTTACATCAAAGGTGTTGAACAAAAGTTCCCAAACGTAAGCCCCGGAACGCCGATCTACGCTAATTGCGCGGTAGTGGGCAACCTTATCTTCGTATCCGGCATGACGGCGCAATCCTTTGAAAACGGCGCATGCCTGACAAACACGGCGCAGGACCAAACCAGAGTATGCTATGACAAGCTGAAGCAGGTGCTGGAAGAAGCGGGATCAAGCCTTGATAACCTCGTACGTACACTGATAATGTTTAAGGATATGAAGGATTATCCAATTGTTCGGGCGACCGAGCTGGAATACTTCAAAGAACACGCTCCAAGCCTTGTGGACTCACCGCCCGCAAGCACGGTGATTCAGGCAGCTGCGCTTGCCAGGCCGGAGTTTTTGGTAGAGATCGAAGCGATTGCTGTTGTGAATAATTAACAAACCCAAAATACAGGAGGATCCATGGCAAAGGAACAAGTCAAAACGGCCTGCAGGGCGTGCCACGGAGGATGCGGGGCGATAGTTACCGTAGAGGACGGCGTGGTTACAAAGATACTCGGCGACCCGGATTCGCCGTTGAGCCGCGGCCGTATGTGCCCGAAGGGGCTTGCGGGAATAGAGACGCTGTATCATCCGGAAAGGCTGAAATATCCGATGAAAAGGCTTGGTAAGCGCGGCGAAGGCAAATGGGGCCGCATAAGCTGGGAGGAAGCCTACGGAATAATCTGCGAAAACGTAAATGATATCAAGGAGAAATATGGCATGGAAGGCCTTGCCGTTGCGCAGGGGACGGGCCGCCATCATTTTTACCATGTCATTAAGTTTGCCCATAGCATAGGCACGCCAAACTGGATAGAGCCGGGCACTGCCCAGTGCTTCTTTCCGAGGATTGCGGCGAGCGAGCTTACGTTTGGCGCTTTGCCGGTAGTTGATTATTATGGCGATACCAATCCGGAATGCATTTTGGCTTGGGGCTCCAACCCTATGGTTACAGGTGCGGATGCCGAAGTGC
>JAVBOF010000137.1:0-20966 GCA_031550915.1 Eubacteriales bacterium
ATAAAAATAATAAAATCGAAGGTTTTGAAATGGAACAGACGCTTGAGCAGAGAGTCTCTTTGGCCAAAACTGATGAACTTGAATTGGAACGGCTTTTGAAGCAGTTTCGCCCACTGATGCTCTCAACAATACTAAAGTACCGAAAGCCGGATGACGAAAGCATACAGATAGCTGCGATGGCCTTTGTTGAATCGATCTTTTCATATGACGGATCAAAAGGCTCGTTTTTGGCTCTGACGCGTGTGGTCATACAAAGAAGGCTTATAGACTATATACGCAAGGAAAGCGGGGTCAAGGCCAGCGTGGCGCTGGATGAGGACGAAGATAGAAAGAAACAGATCATGTCGCTTGTGTCCCGGCAAAAATATGAGATAGACAGGGAGCAGGAGGAACGCAAGGAAGAAATAAACAGACTGGAAGCCGAATTGGATAGATGGGGGATAACGATGCAAGCTCTCGGTGAAGCTTCTCCTAAGCATAAGAATACAAAAAATATCTGCCGCAGGGCGATAACGGCGATATTATCGCACTTCCCCTGGCTGGAGCAGATGCTAAAAAAAATGAAAGTTCCTCTTAAAGAGATATCTTTGGCGGAAAGGCTCAATTACAGGCAATTGGAAAACCATAGAAGGTACATTGTTGCAGGGGTCGTAGTTCATAACGGGGATTATCTGTATTTAAAAGAATATATACCGTTGACTGTACAAGAGGAAGGAGGGGATTATTGATGAATGTTTTGATAATGAAGATTCAGGACAATAAAGCGGTTTTGCTGGACGCCGAAGGTCAGTTTCGAACTGTGCAGGCAGGCAAGGACTGGGAGCCGGGTATGGAGATCGAATACAATGTTGTACAACCGAAAGCCAGGCGTGTTGTCAGGCTAGTTGCTGCGGCAGCCACGCTCGTACTGCTGTTGGGTGCAGGATACATCGGAATGTTCCAAACGCCCGTTTCCTACGTAGATGTTTCAATAAATCCCTCTGTGCGGATAAAGCTCAATACCTTCAGTAATGCCATTGGCATGGAAGGGATCAATAATGATGGCAGAGCTTTGATCGCAAAGCTGGAAAGCAGATCCGGAGAGATGCACAGCGCCTTGAAAGGAGTTTTGGTCGAGGCCATAAACGAAGGATATATAACCCCGGAAAAAGCAGGGGTTCAGCTGACGATATCTAACAAGGACAGCACCAGAGCAATGGCGCTTGAAAGGGATCTACTGGAATACACGGACGGTGTTTTAACGGAGAAAGGAATAAAGGCGGAGCTGAACACAAAGAAGATGCCTTTGGAAGAATACAACCGTATGAGCGCATATATAAGCCAGCAATCACAAACCGGCAGCGATCAGGATGTCAAAAAACTTGAAAAGGAATGGCAGACACAGACCTCATCCCTTTGGATGGAGGAGATCGAATACATGGGCGGCGGAAAGATGGAAGTTGAACTGACAGGGCAGTATACGGTCGATGCGAATTCCAAGGCGGAAATAGTATTGGACAGCGTCCGCAAGTCCGCGGAGATAAAACGCACGGATGATGATGAGATGGTAGTTCAGGCGCAGGGCCTGGAGGACGACAAGATCTATGTGCTTGAGTTGAGCGGAATTATGGATTCTTCCGGTAAGCCTTTGTCGTTGAGCGGCTCCTTTCTTGCCAGAAAAGGAAAAGAGACGCACACGATATATGATGACGGCGAAAACAGAGGAGAGCATAAGAATGAGGTCGTTCACCAGGGCGGTAATGCCGTGCCATCCCCGGAATCGGATGTGTTGATAACTGAGATTGATTACGAACATAATGGAACGCTGGAATTGGATTTTAACAAGAGGATTGAATGGAGCGGCGACGAAAAGTCACCGCGGTGGATAAATCCGGCAAACGCTTTGAAGGCGAGGTAACGGAGCGCGATAAAGACGAGCTGAAAATTCGCTTCAAAGGACTGGAAAAGAATGCGAATTATACATTGGAGCTTGAATCTTCCGCGCTTCAAAAGAACATTTCCGCGCCGTTCATTACGAAAGAAACCGATTGATAAAAATTTTGATTATGAAAAAGGTTAAATGACCTCTTAGCGTTTAGTATTGAGGCCTTAGACAAGAAAACAAAAAACCTGCGGGCGAGAGCGTATCAGAATACGCGAGTCTGCGGGCTTTTTGTTGCAAATGAATAAGTCTTTGACCGACAGGGTTTACACTAATATACATGGCCTTTAAATTTAGACCAGGACTTGACGAAATATAGAAACAGGACTAAACTGAAACTGAAATTCAATTTCAAATTGGAGGATGTATGAGATCATCCGGCGCGTATAAGACCAAACAGCGCGAATTTGTTTTGGAATGTATTAAAAACAATAGCGGACAACACCTTACCGCAGAGGATATCATCGATAAGCTGAAGGAGAACGGTACGCCAGTGGGTAAATCTACGGTATACCGCTACCTTAATATCCTTGTATCAGACGGCGCCATAAAAAAATACGAGCTTTCTGAGGGATTTGGATGCTGCTTCCAATATACCGGCAAGGAAACTGGCTGCAACAGGCATTATCACCTTAAATGTACGCTCTGTGGCGAACTTTTTCATGCCGAGGATGATATGCCCAGCAAAATGGCGCTGGATATAATGGAGAGATATGGATTCGAAATCGACCCGGGGAAGATAGTGCTTTACGGTCGGTGCAAAGGCTGTTGCCAGGATGGGGATAAAAGGAAAAAAGATGAAGAGAGTAATTAGGTGCGCCGCCTGTTTTGCGCTTATGCTGATGTTGATATCCGGATGTAAAGCGGAGATACAGAGGGGAAACGGAAAACCGGAGATAGTCGCGACGATGTTTCCACAATATTCATTGGCTAAATATATAGCAGGAGATAAAGCGGATGTAAAAATGCTTATGAAACCTGGATCCGAAGTACATGTTTTTGAGCCTTCGCCGAAGGATATCGCTGCACTACAAAGAGCGGACGCAGTGCTGTATTCGGGAGACGATATGGAGCCATGGGCCGCAAAAATGATAAGCGGAACGGATATCGAGGCAGACAGGGTATGTGATGTATCGCGTGGTATTACGCTTGACGAAGTTTCGCATGACGACAGCGTGGAACACGCGGAGTATGTGCACACAAGGCAGGATGCGCATTATTGGACATCCCCTGCAAATGCCATAAAGATGGCGGATACGATCGCCGAAAAGCTGGTATCGATAGACGAGGGTAGCGCGCAGGTATACAGGACAAATGCGGACAGATTAAAACAGGAATTAAAGGCATTGGATAAAGAGTTGAGCGAAGTAGTTGAGAATGGCAAGCGCAAGGAAATAATATTCGGCGGAAGATTTGCGATGCATTATTTCATAAAGGAATATGGTTTGGAATGCAGGAGCGCATACGATAGCTGCGGTGAGGAATCCGAGCCGAGCGCGCGAAGAATTATGGATTTGATAGAAGAGATAAACCAAAAAAATATTAGAGTTGTCTATTATGAGGAATTGAGCAATCATAAAATAGCTGATTCCATAGCCGAGCAGGCGGGAGTAAAAACCCTGCTTCTGCATTCTTGCCATAATATTTCTGCGGACGATTTTGAAAAAGGCGTTTCATATCTGGATATAATGCGTAATAACGCTTTGAACCTGAAAGAGGGACTTAACTGAATGTCATTAATAAAATGCACGGACTTATGCATAAATTATGGAAATAACAGGGCTTTGCAAAATATAGATCTCCATATAGACCGCGGCGACTACCTTTGTATCATCGGAGAAAACGGCTCCGGCAAAAGCTCGTTACTAAAAGGTGTATTGGGTTTGGCTCCGGTTAATAAAGGCAGCATCTGTTTTTCTGAAGGACAGATGCAAAATGAGATCGGATATCTACCCCAGCAAACGGAGATACAGAAGGATTTTCCGGCCTCAGTAAAAGAGGTTGTTCTTTCGGGCTTTGCAGGAAGGCTCGGAAAAAATCTATTCTATACAAAGGAGCAGAAGGGCAAAGCCATCCATAATATAGATTTTTTGGGAATAAAAGAGATAGCGAACAAGCCGTATAGAAGCTTATCGGGAGGGCAGCAGCAAAGGGTATTGCTTGCGCGCGCGCTATGCGCGGCGAGCAATCTATTGTTTTTGGATGAGCCGACTGCCGGTTTGGACCCGAATATCTCCGCCAATTTCTATTCGCTATTAAAAAAGCTCAATACAGAGGATGGATTTACAATAGTTATGACTTCCCATGACATTGCCAATGCCCTGTCTTCGGCTACTAAGATACTGCATTTGGATACGAATGTAGTGTTTTTTGGTTCGAAGGAGGATTACGTTAGTCTCAATATCGTAAGCAAGTTGAATGGGGGGGACGCTAATGCTTGATGCCATTGGATATCCTTTTGTTTGGAGGGCGCTGGTCGTAGGTATTTTAGTTTCCGCCTGCGCCGCACTCCTTGGCGTAGTTATGGTACTGAAGCGTTATTCCATGATAGGAGATGGACTGTCACATGTTGGCTTTGGAGCGCTGGCTGTTGCTATGGCCTTTAATTTTGCTCCTTTAGCTGTCTCGATTCCAGTAGTGGTGCTTTCGGCTTTCTTCCTACTGAGGATAAGTGAAAGCAGCAGGATAAAAGGGGATGCTGCAGTAGCGCTGTTATCGTCCAGCGCGCTTGCGATAGGCGTTATCGTATCGTCCGTAAGCAAGGGCATGAACATGGATGTATTCAACTTCATGTTTGGAAGTATACTGGCACTAAGCAATACGGATGTATATATAAGCCTGGGGCTCTCAATAGCGGTTTTAGTGCTGTATATATTGATGTACAACAGGGTATTTGCTCTTGCATTCGATGAAAACTTTGCCAAGGCTTCGGGAATGAAAACAGGATTATTAAATATGGCTGTAGCTTTTTTAACAGCCATAACTATCGTATTGGGTATGCGAATCATGGGCACTTTGCTGATATCCAGCCTTATAATCTTTCCTGCGCTGACCTCCATGCGCCTATTTTCAAGCTTCAAACGCGTTATCATCTGCTCGGTGATCGTTTCGATAATATGCTTTTTAATTGGTATGATAGTATCTTTTGCATTTTCCTTGCCAACGGGCGCAAGCATCGTTGTAGTGTCGCTCGTGTTTTTTGCCGCGGCATCGCTTTTTAGAATAGGAATTAAGGCTGTATAAGCATATATGGCACATTCGATGCATTTATTTCTTGCATAGACATAAATATACTTTTTTTCTGTACATCTTTGCAAATGTTAAAAATAATGTTATCATTACTAATCATAAAGTGTCGAATGCATCAAAAAAACGATTATGTGAGGTGTCTATGTACGCAAGCAGTAGAAGAAACAAGATACTCGAAATTATCACAGAACTTAATACGGTCAGCGTAAATGAGATTCTCGCACAATTTCCTGTTTCGCCAGCAACTATCAGAAAGGATCTGACCTATCTTGAGACTGCAGGCATGATAAAACGTACGCGCGGGGAAGTGCATTTGGTCGAATATCCTCAGGTTATGCCGTTTCAGGCACGGAGCGAGGTATTCAACGAAAACAAACGGGCAATCGCTAAGAAGGCCGTTGAATTTATTAATGATGGCGAAACTATCATTTTAGATTCGGGTACGACGACTTTTGAAATGGCAAAGATGCTTGATCATATCAAAGAACTGACTGTCATTACCCACAGCGTTCCGATATGCTATCATCTGGCGAACAAAAGTATAACAGTGCAGATGAGCGGGGGTATTTTGCAAAGCAGCAGCTTCTCACTCGTTGGGCCGGATGCAGAGAACTTTTTTAGCTCCATCGAAGTAAACAAGATATTCCTTGCGGCGAGCGGAGTACGCGGGACCGTTGGGCTGACAATCGCTTCGCCTTTTGAAGCGAGCGTAAAGCGTCAGATGATAAAGGCGGCAAAAACCGTTTATGCGGTTTTCGATCACCGCAAGCTGGACGCCGTTTGCATGAACCTTTTTGCAACATTCGAAGAGATAGATTATATAATCACAGATATGCCAATAAAGGATGATGCGCTTTTGCAGCGGTTTAAAGAGCTCGGCATTGAGATAATATATACTGATGAGTCTTAGTAAAACAATATTGGCCCAGTAGGTCCATATTATTTTAGATAATTACTTGGGAGTCTCGGCTCCCGTTTTTTTTGGAAGAGGATAATGCCTGTTTATCAAATTTTTTTATTAGCTGTTGGACTTGCGATGGACGCGTTTGCGGTATCGGTATCAAACGGCATCAGTATTCGCGAGTTAAAAGTGCGGCACGCTGTTAAAATCGCCGCCGCGTTTGGCATATTCCAGTTTATAATGCCGCTGGTCGGATATTTTATCGGCGGCTTTGCAAACACATATATTTCAGCGTTCGATCATTGGATCGCCTCTCTATTACTTGGCTTTATCGGTGTAAAAATGATAATAGGGTCATCGAAGAAAGATAGCGGCGATACCACGAATACAAGCCCTCCGCGTCTGGGCATGCTGATGGTTCTTGCTATTGCGACGAGCATAGATGCCCTTGCTGTGGGTATCAGCCTGGCAGTGCTTTCTACGCCTGTTTTGCCGGTATGTATCTGGATAGGCGTAATAACCTTCGTAATATCGTTTGGGGGAGTTTTGCTTGGCAAAAAGCTTGGTACGGCATTTGGAAGGCACGCACAGACATTTGGTGGAATAGTCCTTATTGGAATAGGTTTAAAGATACTTATAGAACACCTGTTCTTTTAGCTGCTGGCTATTGCTCAAACATTTCTTTCGGAGCACCGCAACTTGGGCAAGCAAAACTTACGGGTACGTCCTGCCATTTTGTCCCGGCTGGTATGCCTTCAAAATCAGCGCTTTCCGGTTTTTTATGCCATCCGCATCCGGATTTCAGCATAGCGTTCCAGTTTGGAGCTGTACGCCCTCTGGGAACGCCTTTTGTTTCGTCGAATATATAGCCGCAACCGATACATGTATATTTCTCCATATTTTCTCCCGATCTGTTTTAAATAATATGCCGTATGCCGAGAAAACGGGTCTGACCGGCTGCGGCAGCTTATGGATATCATTGTTTATACAAAAGTGTTATACCGTTAGCCTTGAAAAGATCAACATACTTTTCATTTGGCTCTTTATCGGTTATAAAAGTATTGATCTCGTTCGTAGCGCAGAAGCATATGGAAGCGGTTTTATCGAATTTTGTACTGTCCGCCATAAGAATGACCTTGTTGCTCTGCTTTATTACCATACGCTTGATTTCAGCCTCGTGATAGGAATTATTTGCGGCACCGCCTTCCGATGTAAAGCCGGAAAGTCCCATAAAGGCTTTATTCACGCGGTATTCGCGTAGCACGGTTATGGCGGAATTGCCAACGAAGGAATTGGTCTTGCGGTTATATATACCGCCGAGTGATATCATGTTTAGCTGCGGTATATTCTGCGCTTTTATATACACGTTTAAACTGTTGCTAATTATCGTAATGTTCATCTCGGGACGGATATAGTCCAACAGGTAGGCTGTGGTAGAACCCGAATCCAAATATATTGTATCGCCGGCCTGCAAAAACTTACTGGCAAGTTCCGCAATTATGATCTTTTCGTCAATTTCGCTCGCGCTGCGGGCACTGTACGGTATAACCTGCGAATCACCGGTCAAAACCACTCCGCCATATACCTTTTTGATTACACCCTGCTTACATAGCAGATTTATATCCCTGCGGATGGTATTCAAAGATACGTTGAACCTTTCACATAGATCGACTGTCGTAGCTGTTTTTTTCTGCTGGAGATAACTTTCGATTTTATCTATACGCATTTGTTTCATGCAAAGTCTCCTCTAAATAAATACTTACAATGAATAAGATTATAACATCAATCCGCATTTTTCGAGTTTAAATATTATACCATGACAGGTATAGGATTTGTTGAATTAACCCAAAATCTATGCTAGAATCGATAGAGAATAGCCCAAGAACACATCATTTTTTATTTTTTACGATAGGAGAAGACGAATATGAGCAAGATTAAAGCAGGTGTAGTTGGTTACGGTGTAATTGGACAGAGGCTGGCTGATGGCGTAGCTCTACAGGGCGATATGGAGCTTGTCGGCGTATCGGATGTCGCGCCCACACTGGCAGTGCGCGCACTGCAAGAAAAGGGCATGCCCTATAAATTTTTTAACGCTTTGCCAGCAAACGCTCCTCTACTGGAAAAAGCCGGCATACCGGTGTCCGGTTCCTTTGAAGACCTGGTAGACCAATGCGATATTATCCTGGATGCTACAAGCGCAGGTATTGGCGCAAAGAACAAAGATTATTATGCCAAGGTCAATAAAAAAGCCATATTTCAGGGTGGCGAACAGAACAGCGTTGCCGACGTTTTCTTCCATGGATATGCAAACTACGAAATGGGTATAGGTAAACAGTTTTTGAAACTTACATCCTGCAATACCACCGGATTGATCCGTGCGGTAGACTGCCTGGACAGGGCCGTAGGCGTAGAAAAAGTTGCTATTACCATAATCCGCAGGGTCGCGGATCCGGGCGACTATCACCGCGGTTTAACTAACGCCCTGCAAATGGATAAGGCCCCGAGCCATCAGGCGTTAGACCTTATGACTATTATGCCGCATATAGACGCAACAGGCATTTTAGTACATACACCCGTTACCCACGGGCATATAATAACCGTCGTTGCGACCCCAAAGAAATCCGTTAATAAAGATAACTTGATCGAGATAATGACGCCTCATCCGCGTATCCGCATGGTACGTATCGAAGACGGTTTCCTTGGAAACGCGTCATTGTTCCGCTATGCCAGAGACCTTGGCAACCCGCGCGGTGATATGTATGATATTGCCCTATGGGAAGAATCCATCGTCAATTCCGGAAAGGAAATAATGTTTGCGATAAACATCCCGCAGGAATCCGTGGTTATCCCTGAGAGCATTGACGGCGTTCGCGCGGCTTTAGAGATGCAGACCGACAGGCTGCAGGCGGTAGGCGAAACGAACAAATACCTCAACCTGAAATAATCGGAGCGTGACGATATGCGATTTGGAATATGCACAATAGATGATTTTGACGTTAAGGGCAAGACCGTGCTTTGCCGGGTTGATATCAATCAGGCTATAGATAGGGAAAAGCGGCAGCTCAAGGATATAACCCGCATCAAAGGCTGCATCCCGACCATCAAAGAGTTGATGGAAAAAAAGGCTAAGGTAGTCTTGCTTGCGCATCAGGGAAGCGATATCGAATATAATAATTACTTCACGACGGAGCCCCATTCCAAAGTGCTTTCAGAGCTTCTTGGCGTAGAAGTCCAGTTTATTGACGATGTTTGCGGCCCGGCGGCAAGGGAAAAAATCAAAGGGCTTAAGGACGGGGATGTTTTACTTCTAGACAATGTGAGGCATGTCGCCGAGGAGATGACATTGTTTGAGACCAAGCTGAATCTCACGCCTGAAAGGCAAAGCAAGACGCTTGTAATTGAAAAACTCGCGCCTTTGGCGGATATATACGTTTGCGACGCGTTTGCAGCGGCACACCGTTGCCAGCCTACGCTGGTAGGGTTCCAGGAGGTTTTGCCCTCTGCTATGGGCAGGCTTTTTGAGGAAGAATACTGTGCAGTTTCACAGGTTATGGAGCATCCCGACAGGCCGTGCGTATATCTGTTGGGCGGGGCTAAAATTCAGGATGCTTTTTTGATGATGAAAGTCGTTCTTAAGAGCGGTTCCGCTGATAAGATCATAACCGGTGGTTTGGCAGGGAACATTATGCTTATGGCGAGCGGGGTAAGGCTTGGAGAAGCCAGCGAAGGATTCATCCGCAGCAGCAATCTTGAGGAATTTATAATTCCCGCAAAAGAACTTTTGAGTGAGTTCGCGGATAAAGTGGTTTTGCCGGTCGACGTTGCGGGAGATGACGGCGGAAGAAAGGAATTCGACGTAAGCTCACTACCTGCCGACGTAATGCTGACGGATATCGGACATAAAACGGTTGATATGTACATCGATATACTCAAGCAAGCCAAAACCGTATTTATCAACGGCCCTATGGGTATATATGAAAAGCCGGAGACGGAATACGGCACAAGATCACTATGGGAGCATATCGCCTCCTCGGATATCTATTCGATAATAGGCGGAGGGGACAGCGTTGCAGCGGCGAATAAATTCGGCGTTTCTGAAGGCATCTCCTACATATGTACAGGTGGGGGCGCGCTGATACGTTTCCTGACAGGCGAAGAATTGCCCGTCGTTACTGCGTTGAAGAAGGCGGGATCGAGAAAAAAACAGAAGTAAAGCATAAATTTATGCGAAATAACTTTTTATTTCCAGCTTTGGCGGGCGGAGTGCAATCCGACCGCCTGAGCTAAGTAAGGGAGAAGAAAATGGACTATAAAAAAGAATCTTTAAGGCTGCACTATGAATGGAAGGGCAAGATCGAAGTTATTGCCACTACGCCCGTAAAGAGCAAACAGGACCTTTCTCTCGCGTATACGCCCGGGGTTGCGGAGCCATGTCTTGAGATACAGAAGGATGTTGATAAAAGTTATGAGCTGACCCGCCGCTGGAATATGTGTGCCGTTGTAACGGATGGCACGGCGGTTTTGGGGCTAGGGGACATAGGCCCGGAAGCAGGTATGCCCGTTATGGAGGGCAAATGCGTCTTGTTTAAGGCTTTCGGTGACGTTGACGCGTTCCCGATTTGCGTAAAATCCAAAGACGTTGACGAAATCGTAAATACTGTTTATATGATAAGCGGCAGCTTTGGGGGCATTAATTTAGAGGATATCGCCGCGCCAAGATGTTTTGAGATCGAGCGTAAACTCAAAGAAAAATGCGATATTCCGATATTCCATGATGACCAGCACGGAACGGCTATAGTTGTTGCCGCTGCTATGATAAACGCCATGCGTCTTACCGGACGCAAACTAGAGGATCAGGAAGTTGTTGTTGCGGGCGCAGGCGCTGCCGGAGTTGCCGTTACAAAGCTTTTGATGGCACTTGGACTACGTAACGTCATTTTATGTGACAGGCAGGGAGCCATATACGATGGCAGGCCTGAACTAAACGACAGCAAGGACGAGATGGCCAAGATGTCGAATTTTGAAAAGAAAAAGGGAAGCCTTGCGGATGCTTTAAAGGGTGCTGATGTTTTCATTGGGGTTTCCGGCCCCGGAATCGTATCGCAGGATGATATACGGAATATGAACTCGGATCCGATCATATTCGCGATGTCTAACCCAGTGCCGGAGATAATGCCGGATCTGGCCATTGAAGCGGGAGCTTCGGTAGTCGGTACAGGAAGAAGTGATTTCGCAAACCAGATAAACAATGTTTTGGCTTTCCCGGGTGTATTCCGTGGCACATTCGATGTCAGGGCAAGAGATATCAACGATGAGATGAAGATAGCTGCGGCGTATGCCATTGCAGACCTGATACCCGCCGGCGAATTGAAGGCAGAATATGTTATACCGGAACCGTTTGACCCGAGAGTCGGCCCCGCAGTTGCAAAGGCCGTTGCGGAAGCGGCGAGAAAAACCGGAGTCGCCAGGATATAGTTTTACCCAGGCTTGCGGAAGCGCATGCAGGAGGAATTGGAGCCTTATATGAGAATTGAACTGAGTTATGGCAAAGGCAGCCAGAGCGCTGTTGTGAACGACGAAAATATATTGGCTGTTTTGGAGCCGAATAATGTGGAGATAGGCCTGACCGGAGAGGAAGAGGTTCGCCGCGCAATGGAAAACCCAATAGGCACTCCGCGGCTGAAAGACATCGTCAATATTGGCGAAAAGATAGTTATAATTACCTCTGATATAACGAGGCCGGTGCCAAGCAAAATAATAATGCCCGTTATACTGGAAGAACTGTTTGAAGCAGGTGCAAGGGCGGAGGATATTACCATTGTATTTGCTCTTGGTTCGCACCGGAAGCATACCAAAGATGAGATGATCAGCCTTGTTGGCGAGGATGTATTTCAAAAGGTGAAATGCATAGACAGCGATCCGAAGGCGTGTATTTCGCTGGGTAAAACCAAAAGTGGTACGCCTGTTGACATATTCGACGAAGTCGTCAACGCACAGCGGCTGGTCTTGGTCGGAAACATCGAATATCATTATTTTGCGGGCTACAGCGGCGGTTTGAAAGCCATTATGCCCGGAGTGTCCACGCGTGAGGCAATTCAGGCAAACCATAGCAAAATGGTTGAAGCCGAGGCAGCGGCAGGCCGTTTGGATGGAAATCCAGTACGCGAAGATATGGAAGAGATGAAGGATTTCTTTGATGTCGATTTTATCCTGAATGTTGTGTTGGATGAGCATAAGCATATAATAAAAGCGGTTGCGGGGCATTACTATGACGCACACAGACAGGGCTGTGATTTCTTAGATTCGCTTTACAAGGTAAAGATACCGGAACGCGCAGATATCGTTTTGGTTTCCCCCGGAGGATTCCCAAAGGATATCAACCTATATCAGGCGCAAAAGGCTCTCGATAACTCAAAGCACGCTGTAAAGCAAGGCGGCATTGTGATCCTTGCGGGCTCCTGCAAAGAGGGCCTGGGCGAAAGGGTGTTTGAAGAATGGATGCAGTGGGCTAAATCACCCAAGGATCTGATAAGCCGCATAAAGACCGACTTTAGGCTTGGCGGACATAAAGCTGCGGCGATAGCGTTGGTTTTGGAAAATGCGGATATCTATCTCGTTTCAGACCTAGAGCCGGATTTTGTAGAAAGTATTTTTTTCAAACCGTTCAAGACCGTTGATGATGCCTTGGCTGAAGCGATGCGGCAGCAGGGGGAGGATGCGAAGATAATTGTAATGCCGTACGGAGGATCCACCTTGCCGATAAACTGAAAATAGACATTCCAATCTAAAATGTAGGTCTAGAAGATCTTTTTGGCCGGTGATAAGAGCTCTTATCGCCGGCCTTTCTGAGTATTTATAATATTACAAAATTTGTATTCGATTGTTTTAACGCTTTGACAGCGCGCTGATGCGGCTATATAATCAGGTAGAATAAACGTAAAGGATTGTTTGATATGCTTTACCGAAAGAATACAAAAAACGGCGATGAGCTTTCCCAGCTGGGATTCGGCTGTATGCGTATCCAAAGGAAAGGCGCTGCTACCGATGTTCAGAAGGCCACAGAGTTGATCCGCAGCGCTATAAATAAGGGGATAAACTACTTTGATACGGCATATATGTATCCGGGCAATGAGGCCGCGCTTGGCGTGGCATTGGCCGGCGGTTATAGGGAAAAGGTGAAGATAGCGACAAAGCTGCCGGTTATATTAACGAAAAGTGCGGCCGATATTAACAAGTTTTTCAACAAGTCATTAGAGAGACTTAAAACGGACTATATAGATTATTACCTGATGCATATGCTCACAGATTTAGACAGCTTTGAGAAGCTTTTGTCATTTGGTTTTGAGGACTGGGTCTCGGTACGAAAAAAAAGCGGAAGCATAAGGAACATCGGTTTCTCATTCCATGGCAGGCAGGATTCGTTTAAAAGCATTATAGATGCCTATGATTGGGATTTTTGCATGATACAATACAATTACCTTGATGAATATTTTCAAGCGGGTACAGGCGGTTTGATGCACGCCTACGGGAAGGGCGTTCCCGTTATTGTAATGGAACCATTGCGGGGCGGGCAGCTTGTTAATTTGCCGGATGCGGCAAAGAACGAATTTGAAGGTGCTGTACAGGGCAGAAGCGCAGCGCAGTGGGGCCTGCGTTGGGTATTGGATTGCCCGGAAGTGACGATGCTGCTTTCAGGTATGGGATCTATAGAACAGTTGGAAGAAAACTGTAAGCTTGCGTCCGAAACGACTATAAATTGCCTGAATGAAGCAGAAAAAGCCGCATATGGAAAGGTTTGCGATATCATCCGTACGACAACAAAGGTGAATTGCACAGGTTGCGGCTATTGTATGCCTTGCCCGTTTGGCGTCGATATTCCAAACGGTCTTAGCGCACTTAACGAATCCGTGATAAAGAAAAAATCCACTGTTACAATGAATTATATGATGTCAGCCGGGATATCGCCCAAAAATTTCTCATTCGCATCACAGTGCAAAAAATGCGGTAAATGTGAAAAGCATTGTCCGCAAAATATTCCGATAAGCGAGCATATGACGGCGGTATCGAATGAGATCGAAAAGTTTTGGATAAAACCTGCTGCAAAAATGGCGAAAGCTATTATGGGGAGAAACAAATAGATACGCTTCGCAATTTGATATACCGCTGGATTGTATCATAGGATTGCTTTTTTGCATATCATGCCATGTGAGGGGATTCCTTCAATTTTGAGTGAAAAGAGGGTGGCATGAATGGATATGGGGCAGTTTGCTTCGATTCCAGCAATCGTGATGATATGCATGCTGTTGGCCCAGGTATTGAAACTGACGGCGTTGGACAATAAATGGCTTCCGGTGATTTGCGGCGTCTTTGGTGGAATACTTGGCGTTTCGGCGATATGGATAATGCCGGAGTTCCCGGCAAACGATGTTTTTACTGCGGCGGCGGTAGGTATTGCCAGCGGCCTAGGCGCGACAGGTGCACATCAAATATTTAAGCAATTGAAGAAATGAATGATACGTTGTTTTCATCACAGGAAAGCATCAGCAAAAAAAGCCGCTCAAGAAAATTCTTGAACGGCTTTTCCTGTGGTACACCATCAGGGGTTCGCTTCGCTTGCGCGTCCGCGCTGCGCTATCCGCCTGGGCCAATAAACGTGCCACTGGCACTATTATTGTGGCCCGTTCGAGCCCCAATAATAGTACGCAACAAAAAAGCCCTTTTGTAAAGGCTTTTGATTTGGTACACCATCAGGGACTCGAACCCTGGACACCCTGATTAAGAGTCAGGTGCTCTACCAGCTGAGCTAATGGTGCATATGGAGCGGGTGATGAGAATCGAACTCACATGGCCAGCTTGGAAGGCTGGAGCTCTACCATTGAGCTACACCCGCAATTTGGGCACAAAGGTTTTGGAGCGGCAGACGGGATTTGAACCCGCGACATCCACCTTGGCAAGGTGGCACTCTACCACTGAGCTACTACCGCGTATAGATTTTGGTGCGGGCGAAGAGACTTGAACTCCCACGCCTAAGGCACCAGATCCTAAGTCTGGCGCGTCTGCCAATTCCGCCACGCCCGCAAATCCTTTTAATGGCACAACCGCGCCAAAAAAATCTAGCTTGAAAAGTATAACACAATTAAAATGCCATTGCAACAATCAAAATAATACTTTTTTATTCAAATCGATATGCTAATTCGCAGGTCGGCTGCAATGCGTTGTTGTTCGCATGGATCAAAGTACATATTGTTATATCTATGGGGATTTAGTAACATGATGATAAAAGGAGTGGTGAACATGTGCGGGCGCTTTTATATTGAAGAGGCAGAGGAGATAATTGAGATACGTGAGATAATCACAGCATTACAGCGTAAGCTGAGTGAAACCCCGCAGCATGTCCAGGTGAGGACGGCAGGGGAGGTATTTCCAATGGATACGGTGCCTATGCTCATAAACGATGGAGAAGGTATAACCGCGGATATTGTTCAATGGGGATTTACCAAATTTGATGGCAAGGGCGTTTTGATAAACGCACGTTCAGAGACCGCCCATATGAAGCCATTGTTCAAAAATTCATTATTCTATAGGCGCTGCCTTATACCTGCAACCGGATTTTTTGAATGGAAACATACGGGCAATAGAAAGAAAGAAAAGTACCTGTTTTATTTGCCTGGAAATGAGGTACTTTATCTGGCGGGTATATATAACGAAGAAAACACCGATAACGGCAGCAAAAAGCTTAGAATGGCAATATTGACAAAAGAGGCGAATGAATCCGTACATGATATACATAGCCGCATGCCTGTGATTATCGGCAAAAACGATGGCTGGCTGGATAAGGATGCCGACATTTTATCTTATCTGCGCGAAAAAGGGCCGATGCTAGCACGAAAGGAAATAGGATAAGCCCGCCAATATAATGTTGCCTTATTCCGCATATTGAAAATAGCATGATAACAAGACAAACAAAAAACCCTCCGAACGAGATCGAAAGGCTTTGCTTATGGTGACCCATCCGCGACTCGAACGCGGGACACCTTGATTAAAAGTCAAGTGCTCTACCAACTGAGCTAATGGGTCATATTATTTATTATGAACCGCGGCCGTGCTTTCCCATCGGGAAAAATTGGCTGGGGTGGCAGGATTTGAACCTACGAATGCGGGAGTCAAAGTCCCGTGCCTTACCGCTTGGCTACACCCCAACGGTGGTTTTCGGATGTGGCCAAATTCCGAAAAAACCTCGCATATAATGCAAGTATTTGTTGTTTCTTCCGGCCGCCGGTTGAAGCAGCCGGAGAAACGTAACTTCGTGGGGTGAGTAGTGGGACTTGAACCCACGATCTCCAGAGCCACAATCTGGCGCTCTAACCAACTGAACTATACCCACCATAAAAATGGCGCGCCTGCAGGGATTCGAACCCCGGGCCTACGGCTTAGAAGGCCGTTGCTCTATCCTGCTGAGCTACAGGCGCAAACCTTCTCTCACAAAAAAGCCGCAATGGGCTTCCAAACCTGCATCATTTGTCCGCGAATAAAAGATGCCAATAAATAATAACAAAAATCAAATTGCGTGTCAACAGTAAGTTGAAGCAAAAAATACTTTTTATAAAACATGTATTCCTATTTGGAAAGCACTTCCAACGCGGCGTTTACGCTTGATTCATCCGAAGCCTGCAATATAGTATCCTCCGGGCATGTCTTTTTTACGAACCCAGAAAGCGTTCGACCGGGGCCTGCTTCAAGAAAAACCGTCGCACCGTCTGCATGCATATTTGTCAGCGTTTGCTGCCAGCGCACGGGATATGCTATCTGCAAAACGAGGTTTTTGCGTATCTGATTTACATCCGAACAAGGCATGGCGTCAATATTCATATAGAGCGGTATCTGCGGTGGTTTGAAATCGATATCCTTTAATACTCCCTCCAAGATGTCTGCGGCGGGCTGCATAAGCTTACAATGCGACGGGGCGCTTATGGCTAACTTTTTTGTGCGTAGCTTTAAGGATGAGGCTTTTTCAATAAACGCTTCTGCAGCTTCGTCCTCACCGGCAAGCGCAAATTGCCCCGGACAATTGTAATTTGATATTTGCAGGTATCCGGGTATATCATCCAAAAGGCCTTCGACAGTAGCTTCGTCTGCTCCGAGTACTGCGAGCATTGCGCCTTTTCCAAGTGGAACGGCTTTTTGCATTGCTTCAGAGCGGATCTCGATTATACGTAGAGCATCCTCAAACTTTATTACGCCTGAGCTGACAAGAGCGGCATATTCGCCGAGTGAAAAGCCCGCAGTGAAGCCGGGCTGTACTCCCTTGCATTTAAAAAGCCTATCTAAAGCCGTATATACCGTAAGCATGCAAGGCTGTGTATTAACGGTTGAATCAAGATCAGACTGGGAGCCTTCAAAACAAAGCGAAGATATCTTTCTTCCCAGCACCTCGTCTGCGGTATCGAATACATCTTTAACACAGGGGGTTGAGGAATAAAGATCCTTCATCATGCCTTCATGTTGCGTTCCTTGTCCGGGGAAAATAAATGCCAGCATATTCTTTCTCCAATCGTAAGTTATTTATCTTCAGGTCCGGTAATTTTATCCGTATCGTCTTCCGTTAAGTTTTGTTTTGTACGCGGGTTTTCACCCTTAAATGTCCATACCTTATTTACCCAGAAATTGATTATCATAGTTATCGGTATGCTGATGATAGGAGCCACTCTGGCGTGCACGTGCAGTTCATGTGTCAGAAGGAATACCAATACCGAGCTTAACGCAAGGCAAAAAATCCCCAATATCAAGAATTTTATTGCCGAACGGTGCGAGCGATCCTTTTTAAATACCCATTTACTGCTCCAGTAATAGCCATTTACTATCCCGGCAACATAGCCTATTATATTGGATAAGGTCGGGGAAGCTCCAAATGAATAGACTATATTATATACGATGTAAGTAATCAAAGTATTGCTTGCGCCTACGACAATAAACCTGAAAAAATCTGAATTGTTCTTAATTAGTTTTTTAATCTTCGTTAGCATCAATATTATCCTTTCGAAAATAAGCGTACCATTTTAAATCGCGCCAGATTCCATCTGATAGAATATGCTCTTTAAACACACCCTCAAGAATAAAGCCAATATTTTCAAAAAACCGTATAGCCCTAGTATTATCGCTAAAAACCTTGAGATAGACTTTGTGCAGACCAAACTCTGAAAAAGCCTTATTAAGCATACACTGAGCAGCCTCCGCAGCAATACCTTTACCGATATAGCGTCTTTGAAGGGCGATGGCGAATTCGGCATGCAGATTCGTCCTGTTTATCTCCAAAAGACTTATACTGCCCAAATATTCGCCGTCATCGCCAACTATTGCCATATGACATGTTGACGCATCATTGCGTGAAAGCCGGATCATTGCCAATACTTCTGCTTTTTTTTTGCTGTTTTTACTAAACATAAAAAACCGGCAAAATTCCGGATCGTTCATCCATTCGATTATTTGGTCGGCATCTTTTTCTTCCAGAGGACGCAAGTACATACGTTCAACCTCTTTTCAAAATAATATTGTATAGCCAATGACCAGAAAATACAAGAAAAATGGCAATGCCGTATATTAGCACTTGCAAAACTGAAGCTTGTCCAACAAAAGTGTGAAAAATGTTTCGCATGGTTTTTATTACCAATATACGGAGGCTTGGTTCAAAAAAGTTCTATTATTCCCTGCAAAGCGAGAACAAGACGCTTCTCAACCATATCCCAGTTTACCAGGTTCCACCAGGCGTCGACATACTCCTTGCGGTTCTGCTTGTAATCGAGGAAATACGCATGTTCCCAAACATCCAGGAGTAATATTGGGATCGCACCCCATTCCGTCAAATTTTCATGCCGCTCTGCAGTTAACACGCGCAGCTTGCCGTAAGCCGGTTGCCACGCCAATACGGCCCAGCCGGGGCCTTGCACTTGTATCGCCGCCTGCGAAAAAAGTGTCTTGAATTGGGACATGCTGCCAAAAGCATAACCTATCAGCGTATTTGTTTGGAAAGCAGGCGCGGACGGTGTTCTTTGAGAGGCCATGCAGGAAAAATATATGGCGTGCAGGATATCGCCTGAACCATAGAAAGCCAGATCCCTCATCTGTTGCTTGATATGTGCGAAATCGTTATTAGCCATATCGGCGGCAATTGCCAACTCGGTCTTGTTCAAGTTATCCGCGTATGATTTGCTTATGGCATAATGTGTGCGCAAGGCCTGCGCGCTTATGATGGGTTCCAGAGCGTTCTCGGCATATGGCAGAGGCGGCGTAGCATGCTGCCCCGGATCGTGTCTGAATTCTTGCATATCTGTCCTCCGTTTTTTATTTAAATTTATGTCGAAATACGTAGGAAAGTACGGTTTTCGTTTGCTTTTTTTGTGTCATCTTTGTTATGATTAAACATTGAGAAAAGATGGTATTGCAACGACCGTTTACGAAAAGAAAAAACCTAAGGAAAGAGCATTGGAAGATTTAATTATTAAAATTGAGAATCTCGTCTATGAATACAGGCTTTTTGAAGGCAGTGCCCGTGCTTTAGACGGAATAGATCTCGAGATAGAGCGCGGCAGCTTTACCGCTATTATTGGCCATAACGGCAGCGGCAAATCAACGCTTGCCAAGCATCTAAACGCTTTGATCCTGCCTACAAGCGGCAAGGTCTATATTGACGGCATGGATACTATGAAACCCGAAAGACTTTGGGATATACGAAAGACAGCGGGCATGGTATTTCAAAATCCAGACAACCAGTTGGTTGCGACGATCGTTGAGGAGGACGTTGCTTTTGGACCGGAAAACCTTGGCATGCCAAGGGATGAGATCCTCCGCAACGTAAGCTATGCTTTGCATAGCGTGGAGATGGAAGCATACTCAGAAAAAGCGCCGCACATGCTGTCCGGCGGACAAAAGCAGAGGGTAGCCATTGCCGGTATAATAGCTATGAGGCCGAAGATTATAATATTGGATGAACCCACGGCAATGCTTGATCCCAGAGGCCGGAAAGACGTTATGGATACAGTAAAGAAGCTTAATAAAGAGGGTATCACGGTTGTGCATATAACACACTTTTTGGAGGAAGCGGGATACGCGGATAGGGTTATAGTTATGAACCACGGCAAGATTGCACTTGATGGAAATCCGGAGGAGGTTTTCTCCCATGGGGCGGAGTTGAAGGAATTGGGGCTCGATATACCACCGCTTGCGCGGCTCGCGGATATATTGAACGGGGATTTGCAGGAAAAGGGAATTGCCCAGTGGTTTTCTCATGTCATGGATCCAGAAGAGATGGTGGAAAAGATATGCCGATTATTGTAGAAAAGCTTTGCCATATATATTCGCAAAAAACTGCGTTCATGGCAACCGCTTTGCATGATATAAACCTCCGTATAGAGGACGGCGAATTTGTCGGCCTGATTGGGCACACAGGCAGCGGCAAGACGACGCTGGTGCAGCATTTGAACGGACTTTTGAAGCCGTCGTCGGGCAGCGTGAGCGTAAACGGCAGGAGCACCACTGCGAAGTCCGGAATGAAGGAGCTGCGCAAGGAAGTTGGACTGGTGTTTCAATATCCGGAATATCAGCTCTTTGAAGAAACCGTAGAGAAGGATATCGCCTTCGGGCCTTTGAATCTTGGTATGGGCGAAGCTGAGGCGAAAAAAAGCGTGCGGGAAGCTATGGAGCTTGTGAAGCTCGACTACGATGAGATAGCAGTAAAATCCCCGTTTGATCTGAGCGGAGGCCAAAAGAGGCTTGTAGCTATTGCGGGCGTATTGGCGATGCGCCCTTCGGTATTGATACTGGACGAACCCATAGCAGGACTGGATCCGCGCGGAAGAAAACATATCATGGGGATAATCCGCGACTGGCATGAAATGGGAA
>JAVBOF010000106.1:0-4851 GCA_031550915.1 Eubacteriales bacterium
AGCGGCTCCTGTACATTTATGCCATCCTCGATATAGAACGGAGGCGTTTCGGACCTGCTCAAAATCTTAAGTGCGCGGACGCTGACCTCTATTGTGCCGGTCGGCAGCTTATCGTTTACTGTTTCCTCGTCGCGAAGAACGATCTCCCCGCTTATCGCCAAAACATATTCGCTGCGGATCGATTCTGCTTTAGAAAAATCTCCATTGAATTTGGATTCATCGAAAACCACCTGCATTAGCCCGGTCCGGTCACGAAGGTCAACAAATATCAGAGAGCCAAAATCCCGCCGCTTCGACACCCATCCCATAAGCGTTACGTTCTTGCCTACATCCGCTTCAGTAAACCCCGTACAATAACCGGTTCTTTTCCATCCCTGCAATAACTCACCCATAAAATTACACTCCTTCGATATCGTCAAATCGTTTATCTTTACCAAGCATTTTCAATATGGCTTCAACTGCGGTGCCAATTGGTAATTCATCTTCCGGCCCGCCTTTCATATCTTTTAGCTTTATAATTCCCTTTTCTAATTCATCCTGCCCCATGATCGCGACATAGGAAACTCCAAGCTTGTCAGCGTATTTGAACTGCGCTTTCATGGATTTTCCCCCATGATTCAACTCGGCAGATACTCCCGCGTCCCGCAATGCTTTAGCAAGCCTAAATGCTTGTTTTGCGCCCTCTTCATCCATAGAGCAGATGTATATATCATATGCATTTAGCGGCGTTATCGCCTTGTTTTGGCTCTGTAACACCATCAGCAACCTTTCCATACCCATGCCGAATCCTACGCCCGGCATATCCGGCCCGCCCACCTCGGCGACCAGTCCATCATACCTTCCCCCACCGCATACGGTGCCTTGCGAGCCGATCTCCGTGGAAATGATCTCAAAAACCGTCTTCGTATAGTAATCCAGCCCGCGGACTATTTTCGGGTTTATTCTGAAATCCATACCGATGCTTTGTAAGCAGGATTGAAGCAAATCAAAGTGCCCTGCGCATTCCCCGCATATACTGTCCAAAATCAGCGGAGCATCCGCGATAATATCCGCGCAGCCCTCATCCTTGCAATCCAGAATGCGAAGCGGGTTAGTTTGCAGCCTGTTCTTGCACATATTGCAAAGCCTGTTTTCATTCTCTGCAAAATATGCTTTCAGCTTAGTATTATAGCCCGGACGGCATTCCATGCATCCGATGCTGTTTATGTTAAGAGCGAGACCTTCTACTCCTGCCGACTTTAGTACATCCATTGCAAGTGAGATTATTTCCGCATCACATGTCGCTGATTTTGCGCCGAAAAGTTCTATCCCAAACTGATGGTGTTCTCTCAATCTCCCCGCCTGCGGGTTTTCATACCGAAATACCGGTGTATTAAGGTAATACATCTTGGTTGGCTGCGCAAGGTTGAAAAGTCCGTGCTCAACGAACATGCGTACTACGCCCGCCGTACCTTCCGGCTTCAGAGTTACGCTCCTGCCGCCCTTGTCCTCGAACGTATACATCTCCTTCTGCACGATATCCGTCGTATCACCAACGGAACGCAGAAAAAGCTCCGTATGCTCAAATACCGGCGTGCGCGCCTCCATAAAGCCGTACCTTGCGCATATATCGCGCATTATGTCTTCTATACGGTGCCATTGTGCAGATGCCTCCGGCAATATATCCTTGGTTCCCTTTGGAGCCTTTGTAAGCAAAATTACCACCTCAAACTATTTTTAAACAACAAAACCGTCCCACAAAGGGACGGAGAACTTCCGCGGTGCCACCCTTATTGGGAATCCGCAGCTTGATTTGCGCCGGACGCCCCTCTATTGCCCTTAACGCGGGATACGGCAGTTTCCTGCAAGGCTGGCGGGTGTCCTTCACTTTTGCAATGTTCCGAAACGCGCTTTCAATCCATGGCGCGTCATCCCTTTCGGCATGGCAAGGCTACTCTCCCACTTAATGACCATAAGCGTATTATATATTCTCATCTAAACGTTGTCAATCGCTATCGGGGGCAAACAACTCTGTTTTGCGGCTTATCAGCCCTTCTATTCCTTCGATATAGGTCGCAAGGTCTTTTGCGTTAGCCTGTCTTTCTATCCTGCCGCGAGGAAATACTCTTTTAGATATCGCACCCGCGCCAAAAGCCAATATCGAAGCGCTTTCATCCATAATATCTATATTGTATATGCAATGCTTTCCCGTCCTGCAAAAGCCTGTGTTTTCCAAATTTCCTGACATATACTTTTGCCTATAAAGATAATACGGCGTCATATTCATTTCCCTCGCGCAACTTTCTGCCGCCTCAAGCATATTGTTTACTATTTCCTCAGGAACGCTTTCATATCCGTGCTGCTCGCGTTTCAGACGGGAAGCGCGCTTTATAGCAAGTGTATGCACTGTCAGGCTTTCCGGTCCAAGTCGTTTGATCCCATCCACTGTTTTTGCCAGATGAGTTTCGTCCTCGCCCGGCAAGCCCAGGATTATATCGGCGTTGATGTTATCGAAGCCATATTCCCTCGCCAGTTCAAACGCATGGATAATATCCTCAGGGGTATGTGCCCTGCCTATACGCCTGAGCGTTTCCCCGTTCATCGTTTGCGGATTTATGCTCAGCCTCGTGATGCCTTTTTCCGAAATTGCATCGAACATATCTTTATTCAATGTATCCGGACGCCCGGCTTCCAGTGTAAGCTCTTCCGGCCTTCCAAACACAGCCCCAATATGGTCCAAAAGCTCCGCGAGCATATCCGGCTTGATTGAAGTAGGCGTACCCCCTCCGATATAAACTGAGCTTACGCCGCCTTCCGGCAGCCCAACGCGCCTCGCGGTTTCAGCTATCTCTTTCATTAAAGCCTGCAAATACGTATTGACCATAGACCCGTGCTTGCTGATATCGTAGGATGTGAATGAGCAATAGAGGCACGTGTTGAGGCAAAAAGGTATGCCTATGTAAATCCCTGTTCCCTTCGGTTCTCTGCGGACTTTGCGCTGCAGATCCAATATTTCAAACAGCAAGTTGGCCTTTTTATCGCTTACGTCAAACGTGTCCGTCAGTATATCCCTTGCAAGAGTATCCCCATGGATCATCGAAAGGTCTGCAGCAAGCCGGACCGGCCGTATCCCGGTCAGCGATCCCCACGGCATGTTCTTTCCACTGAATTCGGATAGGGCACGGAAAAGCGATATTTTAGCGGAACGTTTCATTTCCCGCTTTATCTCCAGTTTATCCGCAAAGCAACCTTTGGAGCTATATTCGTAAGTTTGTTCACGCCCGTCTCCATAAACAGAGGATGCATTCAGCCATTTTCCATCCCTTTCCGCAAAGGTATGAAAAATGCAAAGCCTTCCGCTTTCATTTTCACCGCTGATCTCTTCAGCGCCAAAAAAAAGGCGGATAACTTCGCACATATCATTATAATAATCCCGCAAATCGGTCTTAAAAGAAATCATCTAATTATTCCTGAACGGTTTCAAGAAGGGGTTATATTTCAATTCAAAGGCCAAATCGCTCTCTTCGCCATGGCCTGGATATATCTTAGTGACATGCGGCAGCTTTGTAACCACCCTTTTTATTGATTCCATAAGTACGTCGCCGTCCGAGCCCGGAAAATCAGATCTCCCCACCGAAAGCTTAAAGAGCAGATCGCCGCAAAACACACAATCGTCCGCAAGATAACATACGCTCCCCGGCGAATGTCCCGGCGTATGCCATATATGCAGCTTTACGCAGCCTTCGATATAGTCCCCTTCATGTAGCAGCACATCCGCGGCCGGCTCAGTTACGTCCATCCTAAAAAGCGCCGAAAGGTTTTTACGCGCATCCGTTAGCCAGTCCGCTTCTTTTTCATGTATGCAAATAAGCGCGCCGGTCTTTTCCTTAAGCTCGCCGACCCCGTTAATATGGTCAAAGTGCCCGTGGGTCATTAGTATATGTGTAAGCTCCAATTCATGTTCTTCCAGCACGGCCAGAACTGGTCCGGCTTCCCCCGGATCTATGCAATAAGCCTTGCCGCCGTCTTCCTCATAAACGATATATGTATTTACCTCTACGCCGCTCAATACTAATTTCTCGATCTTCATTCCCTACTCCAAATCAAAACTGTTTTCTGCTGTCTAAAAGTATAGTTACAGGCCCGTCGTTGATGAGGTTCACATCCATCATAGCCTGGAACTCCCCGGACCGGATCTCAATCCCATAGCTGCCGATCATAGCCAAAAAGCTTTCGTATTTCGCTTGGGCTTTTTCAGGTGGACCTGCCTTTATAAAGCTTGGCCGTCTGCCTTTGCGGCAATCGCCATATAATGTAAACTGTGATACGCACAATATAGCCCCGCCGCTCTCTGTTATATCCAAATTCATCTTTCCCTCCGCATCTTCAAAGACGCGAAGATATACAAGCTTTTCGCAGATATACCTCATATCCGCTTCCGTATCATCCTCAGCAATGCCGATGAACGCAAGCAAGCCTTTACCTATGCGCGCGACCATCCTTCCCTCGACATCCACGCCCGCGCTCTTCACTCTCTGTACAACCGCTCTCATATATCGCTCCTAAGTACTCAACCGGTAAACTTCGATTATCTCCGGAAGGTTCCGCAGGGCTTTTATAAGTTTTTCCAGCTGGGATGTATCGTTTATTTCCACTGTCAGGTTAATGACTGCGGAGTTTTGTTTGTTTGTTTTTGCGCTTATCGCCGTCATCGTAACATCCATATTCATAAGCGTTTGCGTTATCTCCATAAACAGGCCTTTGTGGTCCACTGCAATGATTTGGACCTGGGCGTCATATGATTTGACCGCGTCTCCTATCCAGCTGACATCGATAAACCGTTCATGTTCAATATTCAGGTCTGCAAGGTTG
>JAVBOF010000014.1:0-10885 GCA_031550915.1 Eubacteriales bacterium
GAAAAATAGAAAAATGAGTGCGTGGAAAATCGCTTTGATTAGCATAGCTTTGGGACTGGTGCTATTTGGTATAGGGGTGGCTATATCGATGGCAGGCGGAGAATGGGGTTTTGGCGCGAACTACGTCAATATCGAAGAGAAACAGGAAATCGATCTTAGCACCGCGCATTCCCTGGATATTGGATGTACCTATGCGGATATCGACATCGTATCATCGCAGAACGGCCCATGCGAAATAAAGTATTCCCGCAATATACCCGAGACACTTGCAGGCAAGCTAAAGCTGGAGGTGGCGGACGAAAAAGGAAGCGTAAGGATCAAAGAGAATGTTCTGCCGGGCGCCGGTTTTTTGCCGGGGGGCGGGGTAAAGCTGGAAATAAGCATACCAATGTCGTTTAAGGGCAAATTTTCCTGCAGCAGTGCTTCAGGTCATATTTTATTTAATACCGACGCAAATTCACCCGGCGTCAATGAATATGAAACAGCCAAGATATCATCCGTAAGCGGGGAAGTAAGCATTGCTAAAATCAAAGCAAAGGATATAGAAATAGATAACGCCAGTGGGAAAATAACTCTAGATGGAATGGCTTCAGTAAACCTTTTCGTCTCAAATGCCAGTGGCGGGATCGTCATTAGCGGCACAAACAGCGAAGAGGTGTTTATAAAATCGGTGTCAGGCAGTATAGAGGCAACATCGTCTTCTTTCAGACACGCTAAGATGGAGAGTACGAGCGGCGGTATTGCGCTTAGGTCTGTATCGGAGATGCAGGATGAAACAAAAAGCGGAAGAAACGGTTTTATGAAGCTGAATACGGCAAGTGGATCCGTCAATGTGGAATACTATTCGAAATCCGCCGAATTGAATATTAAAACCGTAAGCGGAGGAGTCCAGCTGACGCTACCCGCCGACAGCCAGAACAATATCAAGTTCGACTCGGTTAGCGGCAAAATAAACAGTGAATTTGATATAGATAACAAAGGCAGGGTAGTGAGGATAAATACGGTTTCCGGCAGCGCCGAGCTGATAAAGGCAAAATAAGAGCATTATTCGGGCCTAATGAATTGCTGGGCTAAGCTCTAATAAAACATTTAGCGGCATAGACGCAAAATTGAAGGTTCCCGCGCATATAATATACCATTTCAAAGGAGGTCTTTTATATGTCGGGGACTTTTTTTCGTAAGATCATAATGCTTAAGGAATATGACTCGAAGTTTTCTGCGGATGGAAGGAATTGTAGCGGATCGGTATTATTGGAAACGAGAGGCATGCAGCTGCGTATTGAGCTGGGCCTTAAATATATTGCGCAAATGCCGGGCAAATATATATTGCTTCTTATAGGAGACGGCAGCTCTTTGCATGACTGCGGCAGGGTGAATCTATCGCAGAGGCCATTTGGCCTAAATTGCAGGGTGGATATTTTATCCATGAAGCTGCCCGCCGAAAGGTATTATGGCGCGGTTTTGATTTATGTTGAGGGTAACGATCCCCAGATCGCGCTGGCGGGCACGCAAAAGGGCTTCTCCTTGGATATGCAAACTCTTTTGGCGGAGACAAAGAAGAGGTATGGCAAAGATGACGGATACATTATTGAAAACCGTATGCCACCAAGCGCTCAGAACGATGTACTTCAAACACAATACAGCCCGTTTGACATATATGAAAAAGTCAAGAGAAGGATGGGGGAAACGTCAAAGGAAAAGAGCTTTGCTAGCCCATTATGGGGGGATCTGGAGTCGGATGAATTTGAACGTTTGCCGGACGGCAATATCGATGAGCTTGATCAGAACAATATGAATATCGAGGATATGCTGAAATCACCTTGGGATGAAGCGCCGCAGTTTTACGATTTAAGCTCGAATAAGCCTGGCAGTTCGCCCGCTGAACCGCAAGAGGAGCGCGCCGAATTTGAAGATAAAGCGGCCGGCTATACAGCAGAAATCATTCAGAATATTGGGAACTCAAACTGCCCGATTGGCGGCGAGGTTGAAAGATGCAATCCGTTTTATGGCATGTGGCCTGAAGCTATCTGGCACTGCGTTGAATACAGTACTGGCGAAGGCTGGCATTATATCAAAGGCGATATCTATGAGAACGGAAAGCTTTTGGCCAGAGCTATCGGTGTGCCCGGAAACCCCGCACCTAGACCGCCATCCTGGCTGGAGGGCTTCTCGTCTTACTACCGTTCTAGTGACGGCAAAGCTAAGGGCTACTGGATGATGTTTCAGGATACTGAAGGCAATTTGATAAAGCTTTAACTTCAAGAGTCATAGCGAACATCCTTTTTATATGATACATAAAAAAAGCTGGTATATCCAATGCCAACTTTTTTATTTAACATATGTATTTATTCCGATGTTTTAGCTATCTTTCGCTTTCTCTTTCTGCCTATACCCACGCCGTCGACCAGGACGAACAGTCCGCCGACAAAGAAATGCGAATAGTACTGGAGGAAACGCCAGATCACCAATGCAAGTGTCAGTGTGCCGTCTACGAATATCGGGGAAAAAAACAGCAGGAATCCTCCTTCGGCGGCAAAGCTGGAGCCGGGTATCGGGATAAATGATATAGTCAGATACAGGAAAGTGGAAAGCGCCATAATATCGAAATAATTGGACCCCGTGAGCCCAAACGACTTATAGATAAAAAAAGTAGTGCTGAAGAATATAAAAACTTGTACCAAAGACATGATGGATATTCCCAATATCTGCTTGATATGCTTCAATGAAAACTCTATACTAATGCGGAAATCATCCATGGTCTTAGCTAATGACGAATTTGCGGAATCCGGATTTTTTACTATCCTCATCTTTGCCAACAGTTTTATTATTCCGCCGCCCACCTTGTTCACTAAAGATGGCCTTAGCATCAGCAGCGCCATTCCTATCATTAGGCACAGCGAGAAAAAAAAGCCGAGCAGGGATATCCAGAATATATGCGGCTGCATCTTGTAATAGTAATTGCCACGAAATATCAAAGCTATTATTGCGCAAAAAATGACTGCGTATTGGAATAAGATGAATTTGATGCAGAAGATGCTCGTGGATTGGCCGACGGGTATATTGGCATCACGCTTCATATAAACTATCTGCGCAGGCTGCCCTCCGCTTGCAAACGGTGTAACGGCACTATAATAAAAACCGATCATGACTATCTTGAAAGTGAGCCAAAAGCCCATCTTTTTTGCCAGCTTATCCGTGACATATTCGAGCACAACACTTTCGCTGAACCAATAGAGCAAAGCGCTTGCAACCGCAAGCAAAGCCCACCACAAGTTCATCTGCTTTAAGACGTTTGCGATATTGTACGATCCGGGGTTAAGCGCTACAAAGAGTACGATTATGCAAATTGTTGCAACGACATAAATGCCTTTTAATAACTTTTTTCTTTTTGTTTTTTCCATATTCCCTCAAAGGGTATCGATGTACTGTTTTTTTATAACAGCCATAGTGTCTCTTGATTTTAGCATAAATACAAAAAAAATCAAATCTTAGATTGCTTATTATTTTCCCGATCGATTGCAGCTTAATTTAAGCCGTTTACCTTTGTTAGTTTTTCGGAAATGCCCATGTACTCCTCGATAATAGCCCTTGCAACCGGTGCGGCATATGCTCCGTGACCGCCACGAGCGATCAAAACGGCTACGGCTATCCTTGGTTTGTCATACGGTGCAAAGCCCAAAAACCAGGCGTAACTATCCTTATCCTTGGCCTGGGCGGTACCCGTTTTACCGCCGATTTCCACCTCACAGTTTCGGAAAAATCTGGCGGCAGTACCCTCGCGTCCCTGATAGTGATTGGAGGTCACTGCTCCAAGTCCTTGCATTAGCGCATCGTGGACATCATCCGGCAGGTTGATATAGCGCTTTACATCAGGCGAAGTCCCTTTGTCAGAGCCGTTATCGGCAGTTTGCGGTTTGCGCAGAAGAGTTGGGGTATACAAAGTTTTGCCGTTAGCGAGAGCAGCGATATAGTTTGCCATCTGCAATACACTATAATTATGCTCGCCCTGTCCGATGGATGCCGGCAAAATCTGTGAGGCTCTCCAGACACGGGCAGAAATAAAGTTTTGCAGGCCTCTGATATCCGCCGCCTCAGGTTTTAAGCCCAGAAGTTCAAGGTTTTTTTTGATATTGCTCAAGCTATAGTTTTCAGTGATGCTTTTGGCAGCCTCTATTTTTTCTGCCTTGTCTAACGCCACCCCTCCTGCAAGCGCGCTTATTTGATTGCCGACATATGCCTGCAATATCTCGGCGCTGGATTCAGGCCCTGCAACGAGGCCCGCGGTTTCGCCGGATATCTCAACGCCTGTTTTCTCGCCCAGGCCAAATAATTTTGCGTATTTTTCTATATTTGCTATCCCGAGCTTATCCCCGATTGTAAAAAAGTAATAGTTACAACTATCCCTGAGGGCGGAAACGATATTTTCATATCCGTGAGACCCTCCATCCTCGTTAAATTTCCAGCAGCCGGGCGCTTCGGTTTTACTGTACGCCGTATATTTTCCGTAATCGTAGACAGTGTCGCCGATTCCTATAATACCCTCCATCAGCGCTGCTGCACCTACGACCATCTTAAAGGTACTGCCGGGCGGAAACGCCGAGGATATCGCATTGTTAAGCATCGGCCTTGGCAAAGTGGGGTCGAGATTCTCTTTGCCCTGCGCGTCCTTATAGACGGGGTTCAACCCGTTCCAACCGGCGGCAGATATGCCTCCGGACGCAAAAAGATCCGGGTCATAATTTGGCAGGCTGGCTATGGCCAAAATCTCACCTGTATTTATATCCAAAGCAACAGCCGCACCAACATTGGCATCGGGAAATTTATCGCCAAAAGAGCCTTTGCGGATATCGCTCATTGTCTTTTGTAAGGATTCCTCGGCAGTTTTCTGCAGCTTTAAATCGATCGACAGGTAGACATCCTCCGGGATTTGCGGTGAAATTACCGAAATATCCTTTATAGCCCTTCCCATGCGGTCTACCATAACCAGCTTGCTGCCGGCTTTGCCACGGAGAAGGGGTTCGAAAGCCTGCTCTATTCCCGCCCTACCGATGAGGTCGTTTGCTATATCGTAGCCCTTCTCTTTATAGCTTTCGCTTTGCGTTTCGGTGATTTTGCCTATATAACCGAGCGAGGGCGATAGAACGTTTCCGTTTGGATATTGGCGTACATAGTATTCGCCAATCGATATTTCTGTAATATCGTTATACCTTTCCTCTATTTCCGCGATAGAAGCTTTTGAGATATCCTTCGCAAGTATGAGCGGGGTATGCAGCAGATAACCCATTTTGCTTATAGCACACCGGATATTTACGATATCCAGCTTTTGCTGGGAGGTGCAAGTTTCTTCAACTGAGTATTTCTTGCATAATAGACCGACAGCATCCCCCGCGTTTTCCGCTTCGAGCCCGTGCTGTTTCAAGAACGTATCCTTGCCGCTTTTTTCCCAGTGAAACGCGCCATTTTCGAGAAATACCGGTATATGTTGCTGCAAACGGTCGCCGTTCCTTCGTAAAAGGGCGACGATATCCATTACAGAACTATTGATTGAATTGCGGGATGCATCTCCGGGCATCAATTGGACGCAATATGCGGGGCGGCTGGAAGCTATTACCCTACCGTATCTGTCGAGGATTCGCCCGCGGACAGCCGGCAAATATACCGTCCGGGTCTTAGTATCGTCAGCTATGTTCGAAAACTGCTGCCCCTGCTGTATCTGCATGCCCGCAAGGCTTATGGACATCAAAGCGAATACCAACAGTATAGACAGCGAATAATAAAGATATCTGCTTTTTAAGACCGAAATAAGCCTATTCATAAAGCCTCCTTAGATAACAGGTAGCTTATGTAATTGAGTCGTTTTAGATACGCCCCGAATTATTTTACCGATTATGGGCAATATAAAGAAAAAGGAGATAATATGGCTAAAGCAGGCATGAGAAGGCCGGATCCTTCGGAACCGAAAGGTACTGAGAGCAACAAAAAGCAAAAGAAAAAGAAGAATGACTATCCACCTGTACCACAGGGCCCAAAATAATCGAGTATGTTCAAATAAAAAGATCCGGAGGCGCTTTCGGGTCTTTTTTGATTACAAGTCCTTTACATAATAATAATTGAAATTTTTTATAAACTATTATAAAATATCATTGATAAAAAACTGGAATATGTCAGTGTTGAGAATAATACATTATACATATGATTTTGGGAGGTTAATCACATAGCATCGATTTATATTTGCGGGCATCAAAACCCGGATACGGATTCGATTGTTTCCTCTATATCCTACGCGGAACTAAAACGCCAGATGGGGGAGCACGAAGCAAAATCCGTCAGACTAGGAAATATCGGCCCGGAGACCGAATTTGTACTTAATCGCTTTTCTTTTCCTTTACCGCCGCTTTTGAAATCTGCAAGGACACAGATATGTGATATCGCATATGACACACCACCCACCATAAGCGAGGAGATGCCCGTACGAAGCGTATGGGAGATGATGACTGCCAACGGCATTCAGACTGTGCCGGTCATTGGAGACTCGGGAAGGCTTATCGGCTTGGTTACAGAGGGGGATATCGCGGAGCTTGACCTTCGGCAGGTGTATTCGCATAAGGGCGTCGAGACGAATATAGAAAACCTTTTAACAACACTTTCCGGCCGGCTATTGAGTGGAACCAGGAGCAATGTTTCCGGGGTCATTTCAATTGCGCAGTCCAAACAGGATTTTCAGAAATATACTGGTATCATCATTGCCCCGTGGAGCGAGGACTATCAAGCCGCGGCTATGGAGTCTTCCGCTTCGTGCGTCATATTATGCCACGCGCACAATGCAAAAGCTTCGGCGGGCACAACTCCCGTTATAGCCACTGCACTCGATCTATACCGCGCGGCGGTTTTAACGCCGCAATCCACCCCAGTAAGCAAGATAATGACGACAGAAGGGCTTGTAACATTTTCTCTGTATGATTATTTAGACGATGTTCGAGAAAAGCTTTTATCCTCGAGGTTCCGCTGCTATCCGATAATCAATGATGAAGGCTTTGTGGCGGGAACGCTATCACGAACGCACCTCATAAGCCCGAGCAAAAAGAGGGTAATACTGGTTGACCATAACGAAAAACAGCAGTCAATTGCAGGAATAGAGCAGGCTGAAATACTGGAGATAATAGACCACCACAGGCTTGGGGATGTACAGACGGGGAAACCTATGTTCTTTAGGAACGAACCTGTCGGCAGCACCACTACTATCATCGCGAGTATGTTTCAGGAGAACGGCCAGACGCCATCAAAAGAACTGGCGGGGCTTATGCTGGCTGGGATACTCTCAGACACGGTACTGTTTAAGTCGCCGACCTGTACATATAAGGATAAGCGCATAGCCAAATATCTCGCCGAAGCTGCGGACGTAGATTCGATGGAGCTTGGGCGCGAATTGTTCGACGCCATTGATAAACAGCTTTCGCAGCAGTCCACAGAGAAACTGTTCTTCTATGATTTCAAGGAATATAACCTTGGCGGTGTGAAGATAGGCGTAGGCCAGGTGACATGCCTTTCCGCGGAGATATTGAAATCGCGCGGAGAGCAGCTCAAGGCGTTTATGCGTAAACTGCTGACCGACGAGCGTTTCGAGGTTTTGCTCTTTATGGTTACGGATATAGAGAGGGAAGGCACGCTGTTCTACCATTGCGAGACTGAACCGGATCTGTTGGAAAAGGCTTTCAATATAGAACTGGCTGATGCCGAATTCTTTATAAAGGGAATGATGTCCCGTAAAAAACAGGTTATTCCAGCACTTTCGAATTACCTGCTATAAAAACTCAAAATAGTATTTATCGAGAACTGGGACTTTTTGACAGGATGAAAAAGAGCGGCCATATGGCAGCTCTTTTGTTTGTGTCAGTTGTAAGTATCGATTGAACCAAGTCCTGTCAAACTTCAAAAAACAAATTAAATGCTGAAATCAATATGGTGCACGGTGCCGGCGGTACCATTTTCGCGGAGGAACAGCCCCGTCTGGCGCATTACGCCTTCCGATTGCGCGATATTTGCTCCGCCCATATGGAAATTTGTACATTCGGAACCAAGGTATATCGCCCCTATGCCCATTTCGCCGAGAGCCAAAAGCTTATCTTCGCCGGAATCGTCCTTTATCCAAATACGCAGCTTATCGAATATTTCGTCGTTCTCGTCTATCCAATTGTTGCCATCGCGATCGTATTCCGCAAGATCGGCAAAGCCGTTTCCGCTTTTTGTCCCAAAAAGCTCGTTACCGTCGTTTATTTTGCCATCTCTGTTTTTATCTAAAGCAATAAAGCCGGTACCCTTAGAAAGAAGGGAAATTTGATCCGATGCGCCGTTTGAATCAAGATCGAACGAAAACTTTTGGTCGGAAAGGCCTGGCGGCAACGCGTTGTCATAATGGATTACCAGCGGGTCACAAAGCGTTTTCAGCGGATCTACTTTAATTATATTTTGAAACTCTTCGTATACGGAACGGCTCATATTCATCTCAACACTGAAATCTATGGACCTTCCGTCACTTGTTTTGACTGATCCCTGAGCGCTGTAAGACATCGCCTCATATTCAAAATGCTCGGTATACATGCTACGTACAGCTTCGCCGTTATTTGCATTGGAAGCGGCGTTTGAACTTTGAACAGGCATTCGAGGAGCATTATTCCCGCTGCCGAGGTCAACACTCGGTTCATCAAAACGCTTAAAACGGAATTTTTTGCCGGTCAGGAAAGATATTGTTTCTTCAATGATGCGCAGACGCAATTCCTCTATACTAATGGGCTCATCGTCTTTTGCTCTATCTATTTTATGTGGTTTATTGACCTTCTCCGCATCGTATCCAAGCCGTTTAAGAGCAGAGTCTTTAGTGAGATCGAGGCTAAAAGAACTCTGCAAAAACAAGGCCTCTTTCTTTTCAGCACTGACCATAGATGCAGTGGTTTGTGTTCCGTCCTCTTCCTTTTTTGATACCATAAGTCTTTCTTCGGAATAATTGCTTACATACAATGCCGAACTGCCTTGCGCCGCTATGCTGGAAGATGAAATCTTCATGTTTGAAACCTCCTTTTTTCATAACACGAAATTGTGAAGGGCTGTAAAATCCATTATGCCCTTTTACATATGGTCATTTTCTACAAGTGTAAGGAAAACCTTTACTACTGTATATTGGGTAATTAACCTTTAAAATAACCTACATATATTATCGTGATTTTTGTATAGAAGTTAAGTAAATATTTTATTAATTTTTTCTCTTCTAATTAATGATGAATAGCATGCGGTCCGCGTTGTTGACACTATGGGTATTGAAACTATATAATAATTTCGTATAGTTATGTTTGGAGGTAATTCAATTGGAATTAACAAAGAGGCTGACAACGCAGCCAAAAGTAAAATATAAGGATGAAAGCAAGCTTGGGTTTGGGCAGATTTTTACAGACCATATGCTTAAAATAGATTATGATCCGGTAAACAAATGGAATAATGCAAGGATCACACCTTTTGAAGACCTTGTCATTTCGCCCGCTTGCATGGTGCTGCATTACGGGCAGGAATCCTTTGAAGGTTTAAAGGCATATAGGACCGAAAGCGGCAAGATACAGCTCTTTCGTCCATTGGATAACTTCCGGCGTATGAACATGACGCATGAAAGGCTTTGTATGCCTATGATCGACGAAGCTTTGGCGCTTGATTATTTAAAGGAACTCATCCGTATAGAAAAGGATTGGATACCTAGGAGCGAAGGCACGTCACTATATATACGTCCGACCGCAATAGCGATGGATCCTTACCTTGGTGTACGCGCCTCCCACAACTACCTGTTCTATATAATCCTGACCCCTGTAGGCGCATATTATCCCGAAGGACTTAAGCCCGTAAAAATATATGTAGAGAAGGAATATGTCCGCTCCGTAAAGGGAGGTACTGGATTCACGAAAACGAGCGGCAACTACGCTGCCAGCATATTGGCTGGAAATATCGCCGCAAAGAACGGTTATACCCAAGTGCTCTGGCTGGACGCCGTGCACCGCAAGTACATCGAAGAAGTGGGCTCGATGAACATATTCTTCAAGATAAACGGAGAGATAATAACCCCCGCTTTGGAGGGGAGTGTTTTGCCGGGGATAACGCGGGCGAGCATAATACAGGTGGCGAAAGATAAAGGCTTAAAAGTTGTTGAACGCCAGATATCCATAGACGAGGTATTTGAGGCGGAGAAATCCGGTGCGCTGGAAGAGGTTTTTGGCACCGGCACTGCCGCGGTAGTTTCGCCGGTAGGAGAGATGAATTATGACGGCAAAACCATAATTATAAACGACGGAAATATGGGTGAATTTACAAAGTATGCATATGATACACTTATCGCCATCCAATATGGACGGTCTAAAGACAAATATGGCTGGATAGTAGAAGTATAAAGGTTTTTTGCATTTATTTTACATGCATTCTGGTCTAAAAACATGTTATTGGTGTATAATCGCAGTATCTAAATGTAATATAGTTACATGCATTTACAATATGTATATATAAAGGATCTATTGGTCCGTTGACAATAGGGTGTTATTCCTAATCAAATGGATAATTCAGTGGGGCAGTTTAGCCCGATATATTTGGAGGTTAAAATAATGAGTAAAAAGATGTTTTCGGCATTTTTGGTGATCTGTATGCTGGTTGCCGTATTTGGCCTGGTGCCGGGCGCACTGGCTGCCGGACAGGTACGCTGCACAGTATCTATGCCGGAGATAAAACTCTCTACGCCAAAGGATCAAGATGTTGAGATCCGGGTCCAGAACGACAATATGGGCCATTCGATAGACGATGTACAGGTTTTGAGAGGATCTGTCGTTGTCGGTGATTTCGGCAGCCTGCCGGATGGACA
>JAVBOF010000118.1:0-5668 GCA_031550915.1 Eubacteriales bacterium
CCACACAGGGCGATACAGGCCATGCGGAGATAGACATGATTACAAAGGTCTACGCGCACATACTGGATGATGACAGGAAAATCAATGCTCAGAAATTCGAGAAAGAGTTTTATTCCAATCCAGATATGCGCGACGTGAAACCGCCCGAGCCGGAGAAACCCGAATTAGATTTGAATGGTCTGATTGAGCAGTTGAAGCAATCGCCCGAACTCGCCGCAACACTTGCACAGCTTATTCAAGCACAGGATTCGAACTGACAAGCATTACCCGCGCTTAGCAGGAGTGCATAATTTCTTAGCAAAAACGCGAAAACGGTTCGAACCGAATTAGCAAATATGCAAGCGATTATGCAAGCACAAAATGAGCGGAACGGCAAAAACAAAAGAGCCGCAATCTCTCAAAAACGGCTCTATGGCGTACCCGAAAGGATTCGAACCTTCGACCTACAGAGTCGGAGAAAGCCGAGCCGATTTTTACGATGTATCTTACAGTATCATACAACCACGTCAAACCCGCATTGCTATGCGGGTTTTTGACAATCCATTTCTCATGTAGTATCCTACAATATCATGTGATTTCTGCTAATATTCTGACCTCCGCTTAGCTGGCGCTTAGCTGGAACGCCTTCATCATTGTTCTTTTGCATCTTGCTAATAGCGGTCATTTATTTAAAAGCCAATCAATAGCATTTTGTTTTTGAATACCCTCATAATTAGCAGTGGGCATTATTGTATCCAATGTCAAAAGGATTTTTGGATGATTATCGTTAATGTTTTTCAATGGCTCCAGTTCGCGCTTAAGAGTTTGTTCATCCATCGTTGAGGCAGCCACTTGATAATAGATCGTCTCATCAGCACGGATCGCGACAAAATCAACTTCAGAGTCTTTCAGTTGCCCAATATAAACGTCAAAACCCCGCCGTAACAATTCTAGATAAACAATGTTCTCCAGTATGTGGCCAATATCACTCTCCTGCCCTTGAACTAATGAGTTTCGCAATGCAGTGTCCACGACATAATACTTACTTTGGGTTGAGAGAAACTGCCTGCCCTTTATATTATACCGAGAGGCTTCATAGAGAACCAAACTATCGGTAAGCCCACGGATATAGCGGTCAACCGTTTTTTGATCCACGCTTTTTCCTGCGGATTTCAGCGTGTTGGAAATTTTTGTGGGTGAAACCTTATTGCCTATGTTATGCAACAAGAATTTAGTAACGTTCTCAAGCGCTGTAACATCAGATATTTTCAAGCGGGCTACGATATCTTTCAGCAAAATGGTGTTATAGATATCATGCAAATACTCCAGAGAGTCTTTAGAGTCAAGCTCAAATTTAAGCGTAAATGGAAACGATCCAGTTTCCAGATACAGATTGAATCGTTCGACATTGGACAATTTATTCTCCTGTAAATCAAGCCCAGCACAAAATTCCTGGAATGATAAGGGAAGCATCTTGAGCTCTACATATCTGCCCGAAAGCAAGGTTGCTAGTTCTCCTGACATAAAGTACGCATTTGACCCAGTAATATAGACATCGCAATTTTCATTGAGGAAAAGGCTGTCAACGACTTTTTCAAACTGGTCAACATGCTGAATCTCATCTAAAAAGATGTAATTCATTTTATCGGGTTGCAAAAGAGAGTTGATATGGTCATACAAGACCATATATTTCGTTAGGTACTCGTATTGGACATCTTCAAAGTTTATAATGATGAGTTGTGGCTGTTCAACACCGCTTTCCAGCAAATAGTCACGGTAAATATCGAACATTGTGGATTTCCCGCAACGACGAACACCTGATACTACTTTTATGATTTGCTTATCTCTCCATCGTATCAGCCAATCCAAGTAGGATGTTCTTTCGATTGTTTTCATAGCGTCCGCCTCCATTATATGTACAGTGTATTCCAATTTTAACACAAAATCAACAAATTTCAGGATTTCGATCCTAAAATTTGCATTACATACTTGTTCAATATAACATGATGATCATAGCAGAGAGAATAAAATTACAAGTAGCCCACTCTTGCTAACAAAAAAACTTTGTCAGTAGTTTACGCCTCTTAATTCAAGATACCACAAAAAATCCGTATTGTCTTTCTTTCCTACACTTCTGCCTAGTGTGGAGATGCTCAGTACATCTTTTGATTGTAGCTAAGGCTTTTGCGACCATCAGGATTTATTCTACCCCCACCCTTAATGAAAATCAAATAATCAATATACTACAAGTTATTATAGCACACGACAGCTGTTGATAAACACAAAGCGGACCATATATTAGTTCATTTTTTATTTTCAAAAAAGTAATTACTTTTATTATAATATTTCTATTTACTATAGTAATTACTTTCTGTATACTAGGTAATAGAGTAATCGGGAAAGAACGGCGATAATATGGGGAAGCAACGCAAAAAAAACATCATTCCTGAACACAAACAAGCGACCGAATTTTTGCGCGGACAATCTTCGAAAATCTTTAAAGAAGTTGCCAGTAAAGACGACGTCGTTGTTGTCAATAAAAGCAGCCGCCCCTATGTCGTTATTATCTCGTATGACCGTTATGTGAGACTGAAAAAGGAAGAGGATGCTGACATATGATTAACTTTACTGAAAAAGCCAATTTTATATGGAGCGTGGCCGACCTGTTGCGCGGGGATTTCAAGCAGAGCGAATACGGCAAGGTAATTCTACCCTTCACTGTGCTACGGCGGTTTGATTGTGTGTTGGCTGGTTCCAAGCAGAAGATACTGGAGATTAATAAAACGCTGACGGTGAGCAATAAAACGCCGATATTTAAGCGCTATACAGGGCATGACTATTACAATGTCAGCCAGTTCGATTTCGAAAAGTTGCTGGATGACAGCAACGCTATTGAAACAAACCTCCGCGACTATATCAATGGTTTTTCTGACGACGTCAAAGAGATCCTCGATAACTTTGAAATAGGCACTATAATTGAGCGCCTGAAAAAGGCGAATCTGCTGTACCTCATTGTGCAGAAGTTCAGCGAGATCGACCTGCGGGATGATACGGTGGATAACCTTGAGATGGGATATATGTTCGAGGAACTGATCCGCAGGTTCTCTGAGCAATCTAACGAAACGGCTGGTGAACATTTCACGCCCCGTGAAGTTATTGAGTTGATGGTGGAACTGCTTCTCGATCCCGACCAAGATGTTTTGACGCAGGACGGCATAGTCCGTACAATATACGATCCAGCTTGCGGCACAGGCGGGATGCTTTCCGTTGCCCAGAACAAAATGAGGGAACTAAATCAAACCATCCAGATTATCCCCTTTGGCCAGGAGCTGAATCCCGAGACGTATGCCACCTGCAAATCTGACATGATTTTGAAAGGCAATGCAAACAGCGAGATCAAGCTGGGCAACAGCTTTTCCGAAGACGGGTTCAAAGGAAAATATTTTGACTACGAGCTATCCAACCCGCCGTTTGGCGTCGAATGGAAGAAGGTTGAAAAATTCGTGAAGGACGAAGCGGCGAACCTGGGCTATGCTGGCCGATTTGGCGCGGGAACGCCACGCATTTCCGACGGTTCTTTGCTGTTCTTGCAGCATATGATTTCCAAAATGACGTTGCCAGAAAAGGGCGGCAGCCGTATTGGCATCGTATTCAACGGTTCTCCGCTTTTTACAGGCGACGCAGGCAGCGGCGAAAGCGAAATACGGCGGTGGGTTATTGAAAATGACTTGTTGGAAGCTATCATCGCCCTGCCCGACCAGCTTTTCTACAACACGGGCATCTCTACTTATATCTGGATATTGACCAACCGAAAAGAAGAGCGCCGCAAAGGGAAGATACGGCTGGTGAATGGCGTTAGCTATTTTGAGAAAATGCGGAAATCGCTTGGCAATAAGCGTAATGAGATCAGCAAGCAAGACCGCGAGGATATCGTTAGACTCTATTCGGCATTTGAGCCCAGCGAAGACTACAAGGACTTTGATAACGCTGATTTTGGGTATTACAAAATCACAGTGGAGCGGCCTTTGTATGCCGATAATCAGCCTGTGACCGATCAAAAAGGTAACAAGAAAGCAGATACTAGCCTGCGGGATACCGAAACCGTTCCGCTGAAAGAGGATATCCAGGAATACTTCCAGCGCGAGGTACTACCTCATGTGCCTGACGCGTGGATTGATGAGAGCAAAACTAAAATCGGGTATGAGATTCCGTTTACACGGCATTTCTACAAGTTTACGCCCCTGCGCCCCAGCGAAGAAATCATGACGGAGATCAAAGCGCTGGAGAAAAAGATTGCAGAAGAATTGGCGGAGGTGTTGGGGGAGTGAAGCGATATGCGGAGTATAGGGATAGTGGGATTGACTGGATTGGGGATATACCAAAGGATTGGAGGACTGGGAAAGTTGGTTGGTATTTCCAAATTCAACTCGGGAAAATGTTGCAACCAGAGAAAAAGTCGATTGAAGATACTCTCGAACAATATCTTTGTGCAATGAACATTGGGAAAGGAGGACTTAGGCTCGACATAATAAAAGAGATGTGGTTTTCGCAGCAAGAAAAGGAGACCTATGCTCTTAGGCGTGGAGACCTTTTGGTGGTGGAAGGAGGCGATGTAGGCCTATCAGCTATTTATAATGGTTTTCCAGAAAACTGCTATATCCAAAACGCACTACATCGAGTTCAAAATAATAACAAAGCCATAACTACCTTTTTAATGTTCTGGCTATCTTTTCTTAAGCAAATTGGATACATCGACTTAATATGCAACAGAGCAACAATTGCCCATTTTACAAAAGATAAATTTGTGAACTCTCCAATGTGTTTACCTCCACTTGACGAAACCCAAATCGAAAAACTCCAGGAATACCGCCAAAGCATCATCAGCGAGGCGGTGACAGGAAAGGTGGCAATCTGATGGCAAAATCTGCGCAGGAGAAAGCTGTTAAAAAACAGATCAAAGAAGCAAAAAAGCAAGCAGATGATACCGCTCGCAGAGAAAGGGCTAAGTCAATTATTGATGGGCAACCAATAAGAAATGGTATGCGCAGTATGGATGGGAACGCGGAGCAATTACTTAATACAAGTGCAGGATTCGAACTAACAAAGAATTTTCTGCGCTTAGCAGGAGCGCATAATTTCTTAGCAAAAATGCAAAAACGGTTCAAACCGAATTAGCAAATATGCAAGCGATTATGCGAAGTGCAAAACGGGCAGAAATACAAAACAAAAGAGCCGTAATCTCTCGAAAACGGCTCTGTGGCGCACCCAGCAGGACTTGAACCTGCGACCTCGTGAGTCGGAGTCACGCGCGCTATCCAGCTGCGCTATGGGTGCATGAGGTAGAATATTATTCAGTTTTATGAATCCTATGCACGTTAGGATTCGAACAACCTAACACGTCGGAGTCTGTTGCGCTATCAAGCTGCGTCACGGGTACCGTTTTAATAAACAATGCCTATTATACATTTTTTTGTATGCTTTTTCAAGAGTTTCTGCATTTGCAGGAGTATTCAAACGTCCGTGCTAAACATAAATCAAGTGATGGAGACTATCTAATCCCGAATCGCCAATTATATTACCCTTCCTTCTTGATATTTGCGCTGAATATCTTGCCCTGGAACTTACTTGTTTTTACCGCGTATTCGTCCGAAACGGCGGTGGCGCGCTGCATGCCCACGTCCGCGGTCTC
>JAVBOF010000170.1:0-8943 GCA_031550915.1 Eubacteriales bacterium
CCGCTTACCGGGCTGGATTCTTTCTTATGCGTTACGTTCGCTTTATATACAGGATGCTGCGTCTCGTTCGTATCATTATCCACTCCAGCCGATACCGACTTCACATGTGCTTTATTCTTAACAATAAATTCGTAAACTCCACTTTGTAGCGCATTTATCTGCACCTGAAAACTTAATGTGGTTTTTCCATCTATCGAACCATTATTCTTCGGAACAGTCACATTGTTCCACGTTATCTTTCCTGCGCTCAGCAAATCGTCTAGCTGCGCTGTCGTTCCTATCTTTATGCTGCCTGGCACAAACGTTGTCCCCGCAGGTATCGCGTCCGTTACAGTTACATCCGTGGCATCTGCTAGACCACTGTTTGATACTTCTATCATATAGGTAATTAAATTACCTTCATTTACAATTGTTCCGGTACTCGGATTTGACGATTTTTTATAATGCAATTCCGGTTTATATTCATTGACCACAACACCTACGCGTGCCGGTTCAACAGCTTGAGAAGTATTAACTGCGTACGCAAAGGAGTTCCAAGCCGCACGAGTATTTTGGTTGATCAGTGGGTCAACCAGACTTGGTGACAAGTTTGTCGGTGCTTTCATCGTAAATTCCAGCTCGATACTCGCACCTTTAACAAACGAAACTCCACTGTTTAATTGAATTTTGAAACTATGAATTGCACTCCAATCCGAAACCGCACTTGCTAACTTCCAATCAGGTGCTTGAGCACCTGCCGGATTTGTCAGGGGCAATGTGGTCGGGGGGTACACTGTATTTTCCCACAAATCATTACGTTGCGGATTGGTCGCAGTACTATACATCACCGTAACCTTGCCCTGCCATGCAGTAGGAACTGTAATCGGGCCTGTAAGCTTAGGTGTAAACATGCTTCCGCGCTGTGCATGGTCTGTAATACCAAGATCACCAACAGATGGCAAAACATCCATTAGAGTCATATTGCTGATAAAATCTGTGTATTTATTTTGAATGATTGTTTTATAGGAAATATCTCCGCCCGGTGTAGTATGACCGAAGCTAGTATAACCGCTATCCAATTCACCTTTTACCTGCTTCTTTACGACCACGCCGGCCATGCCTATCATTACATAATTATTTGCAGTTTTGACACGCTTTTCATCTGTAATTGTGTTTCCGTTTAAATCATCCGAATCCGTCTGCAATATTGACGCCGTAATGCCAGTATCGTTCGGGACAACAAGATCGGTTGCCGAACAATAAGCATAGCTCTCTATTTGTAACGGACTAGGTATATTATTGGGAACATCAACATCAAATTTAAATCCAAGGTATTGATTAGGAAGTAAATCCGTTGCGTTCCATGTAATTTTTATCAATTGCCTACCCGTACTGTTATAGTCATTATTAATAACAGTAATAGTCCCGTTGGATGCGCTATAATCTCCGGAATTATTCTTGAATTCTGCGCTTGCAGTATTTGCCTTAACACCAGCGGGCAGCAACACCATATCCTGAAACGGTCCGCTAATACGCTTTTGTGAACTCGCGTCGTTATAAAATTTGCCTTCGACCGTATTGTCTCCCGAATAGACGATATTGCCGTCAACATCCAGAAACTCAATGGAGTTTTTTGCTACAGGTGTAGCGGTTGGCGCTTGGACAACATTTACAGTCCTAGCACCCATTTCAACACCATGGTTCACTACAAAATTCGTACCGTTCCCAAAGGTTCCGGATTCTTGTAACGTATTGATTGCTGTACCTACATAATCTTTTTCGATGGTGAAATTCATACTTAGAGCAGAGTTTACGCATATCCCGCCCGGTGCATCTTCATAAGTAAGGTTAATCGCTTGAACATGAGCATTTGCTGGGGTAACACCCAGGTCACTCAACGACATGTATACAAAACCGTAGCCGGAAGAATGGGGCCGTGCCAAATCAAAATCTACTGTTTTTGGTGCCGACCAATTATTATCTACTTTTACCTGTATCGTAGTTTTGGGAAGATGTGGCAAAGGAACCCCAGTGACGTCACTATTCGGCTTCCAAAAAGGCTTACGTGTTCCAATCTGATATACATTTAAATGGTCACTGATCGTATAAACCATCGACAGCTTTTTAAAGCCGATGTTTAAAAGATCATTGTAGTTTATTGACGGATTATAGGTCTGGGCTATCATATGCTGGGCGGAAAAATTTACAGTCTGATAGTCGTATTTAACAACACTACCAGTACTTCCATCTACGCCATGAATAGGAATAAGCCACGTGCCGGTTGTGGGTGGCAAGCCGCTTGTAGCGCTAGCGATCTGTACCCTGCAAGTGATGACGTCTGAGGCTACGATCTGGTCATCAATGGTCCTTATTTTAGCATCCACTTTATTGTCGACGTTGGTAAAATCCGGCAAGTTGGAGTCAAACTTAAGTTTTACCTTAAAACTCCTTGAAAACAATGTGTCCAATGCCGCTTTTTGGGTTGTAATCGACGGTGCGGGGAATGTCCATGTTACGGTACGGCTTGCGTTATCATAGATGCCGCCTGCATCATTCGATACATACGTTGTTCCCGCAGGCAAAGTATCGGTAACAGTGATAGTGTTTCCTTCTTTTATAAAAAGTTGTCCGGAAGTTTTATTGGGTACGCTCATCGCAATTGTCCATACGCCTGTATTTCCTTGCGATGGCGGTATATCATTGGTCTTTCCCTCCGTGGATGTATATGCTTTTGTTATGGAAACGGCCGCTGTTGCGGTCACTTTAATCTCTGCAGAATCCGACACAGTCGATATACCTTGTGCAGAGAACGAGGCAGTCGCATTCAGAATGGTATCATTAGGAGTGGTGCCGTTCGGTGGTATTACCTTGATCTGCGTTGTATACACCTGTCCAGTCTCCAGCGTTGCAAATGTATAGGTTAGTGTATGTGCTACGCTGTTGTATTCAGGCTGTACACCCGCAATTTCCAAAGATGACATTGATTGCGAAAAGTCTGCCGACGATGGCAAATTAACCACGATCTTGGCGTTATTAAACTGAGTCGTTATGCCGGTCACTTTAAATGTCAAGATATAGGTGCCCGTCTGACCTGCAAGGATCGTATCCTTCTTAGGTGAAATATCAATATCAAAATTCATACTTCCGCCAGACGATTTTAGAACAACTCTGCCAGGTTTTGTTGTAGGTTCAACTGTAGCTTCCGGCGAAGCTGTAGCTTCCGGTGTAGCTGCAGCTTCCGGTGTAGCTGTAGCTTCCGGTGTAGCTGTAGCTTCCGGTGTAGCTGTAGCTTCCGGTGTAGCTGTAGCTTCTGGTGTAGCTGTAGCTTCCGGTGTTGCTGTAACTTCCGGTGTTGCTGTAGGTGTTTCTAAAAGTTTCGCTTCTATATCAAAGTCAATTGCTCTTATTTGAGATATATTAGTCAGAATTTTTCCTTCTTTCTGACTGATAAATCTCATATTATCATCGACCGGGTAAAATGCAGAATCATTATCTCCAAACGAACCGTACAGACGATAATGTGTATTCCCTGATTTATCTTTAAAATAATATATTTGTGCCGATTCATCTATAAACTGATGTAAATAATTAAATGTTTTCGAATCTTTCGTTTTCGATATCAGTTCATAATAATCTGGAACAATTGATGATTTTTTCGGGGCCTGCCATTTGAACAAATCAGCCAGCTTCACTTCTGTTTTTGTAGGTTCCGGCTCAACAGGCGCCTGCGTTTCGTTTTGCTGTTCCGTATCTGTAGCAATCGGTTCCTCTGAGGCAACCGGTGGCACAAGAGCAGCCGGTTGTTCCGTAGTCACCAATGGTTCTGTTTGATCAATGCCTACGGAATTCGCGCTTATAATTATGGGGTTAATAGCATTAACAATTATGACTATCAACACACATATTGCGACAAATAACGATGTCCCTCTTTTATTGAATTTTCCCATGATATACCTCCTGAAACATGTGTTTAATCTAGTAGTTTTTTTTGCGTTTTACACAAATAGCTTCAAATGTGTTTTTATATTAAACTTATAATTACAATCATTGGATCGGAACAAAATCCGGCACATCGACCGTTTTAATAAGTGGAAAACCTTCATCTTCAAAAATATAATTCAAATTCCATTTTTCGTTTTCATTGGATAGACCCTCTAAAATAATTAGTATCTTTTTCCCTTTTCGAAGTGAATATTGGTAATATTTATCTTCAAACGTACCCTTCACATCGCTGTTTTTCTTGAATCCATGTTTGGCTATTATATTTGTCAATTTATCTCTTTCCGCATAGACAGGATTCTGCAAAAGACTCTTGAGCGTTGCTGCATCGTTTCCTATCATATCTTCAAGGCTATACGCAATAAATGCGGTTGGAGCTGGCGTTGGAGCTTCCGTCGGAGCTTCCGTCGGAGCCGGCGTTAATTCCTCAACCGGACTTTCTTTTGGGGAATCAGGCGTACTCTTTTCTTTAGTTTCTTCGCTTATTGGCTCCAACGGCAGCCTTGTCATCAACTCCTGCGTGGGTAATTCCTCCGTTATCAAAGCTTGCGGACTTTCTGATGCTATCGCAAAAAAAGTCTCCTTTGGACGCAGGGGAGCCGTGTGCTCAATTTTAATCGTAGGCTCAGCAGTAATAACTTGACGTACTGCTTCCGGTTTTTTATCTTCAAATCCCAAATATGCTCCCGTTGATAATCCTCCAGCTACTAAAACTCCAATAACCACCTTGGCAGCTACAGATGTACCAACTTTTGCGCCCGTCGCGGCGTGTGACGCAACCCTAGTTGCTGAAATGGTACTTTTCAATGCCGTTGTGCCGGCGGCAGCATTTGTTCCTGCAACCGTTGTAATTCCTGCGATAGCCCCAATAGAAAAAGCGGTATGAACCGACTCCCAAACCGAATTTATCAAATCAGTAGGTATCTGCATCTTTGAAAATTCTTCTTGCAGAATCAATGTCAGGAAAGGTAATGGGCCTACACCCATATATGCACGTTTTCCTTCTTCTTGCATGTCCAGTTCAATCCTCTTCTTAAGCGAATCGCGCGCCCTACAAATATGTTTGCTGATCGCGTTGACTGTACTTTCCATCGACTCAGCAATCTCTGCAAGGCTTAATTGCTCAAAATAATACATAAGTATCGAATCTTTTTGCTTACTTGGCAATTTTTCAATCAATTGCGCAATATATTTTCGTGATTCCTCGGTTTCCATCGCCTTTTCGGGTATAAACTCAGAATCCAAGTCCTCTTTAGAAATCTTTCTTTCAATGTAATCATCGTTTTCAAATATTGAAACACGAGATTGATCTCTGCGCACAGTTCGGCACTCAGTTGACACTATTCGGCCTATCCATAGCATCAATGCCTTTGGTTCGCGTAGTTGTTTAATATCAGTGAATATACGCATAAAAACGCTTTGTACAACATCACCGATATCATCCTTACTATTTAACGACTTATATGCCAAGTAGTACACATATCCACTCGTCTTATCATAAAGATCTTTAAAAGCGGCTTCATCATTGTTTTGGAGCCTTTTCACAAGGATATCCAGATCTTGCAGATCCAATATATATACCCCCTACACATTCTATAGAGCAATAACAAAAAAAAATTCGCCAAAAAAAATAAATATTTTTATTATTTTTTTTATCGGATTTTTATTGTGTAATGTTTATAGTTAAAAAGACATAATTATATTTTTTTTAAGTTTTATTTTAGGTCATTTCTGGACCTATACTTAAATAGAATCCTGTCGCTTTTGGATGAATTTTCAAAAGCCGATATTCCTATTTATATTTAATTAAGCGAAGTCTTGTATAAGCGGGTCAAAAAAAATTAAGATGTATTGCCGCTCACATATAAAAAAAGGCTAAATAAAACATAAAACTCCTCTGCGTCTTTTCATCAGGTATTCAAAAACTATCCGGAAAGATTATGCAAGACAGCCCAACAATAGTACGAGTTTCAATTATGCTTTTCGCGCATCCTCGAAACCAGACGTACACTTATCTCCACCCATTCGTGCGCGCTTCACGCATCTGCTAGATCCTATCATGCGTATTTCTTCTACTTCATCTTTTGCTTATAGGCTTTCATAGACAAGACGCGAAACAAGGCCCATATAACGACGCAATATAAAAACGCTATCCAAAGGTCGCCATCAATCTTTTGACCAAGCATCAAACCGCGCAAACCGTCGATCACGGGAGTCATTGGCTGGTGTTTTGCAAAGGCCGCGAGGCCAGCGGGCATGGTATTTGTTGGCGCAAATCCGGAGCTAGTGAAGATAAGCCCCATCAAAATGTACGTAAATATCCCGGCAGTTTCATTTGTCCTGCAGATCAACCCAAAGAATATCGCGATCCATGTCATGGCAAACGTAAAAACAAGGATCAACAGGACTGCAAGAAGCCATTGCGGTAAATCTGCGGCGGGCCGGAATCCAATCAGCATGGATACCAAAAGCACCACAAAAACGGATATACAGCTGAATATTATAGTCGTCCAAACATGTCCGCCAAGTATAGAGGATTTCGAGATCGGCATGGAGTGGAACCGCTCAAAGATACCTTTGGTAACGTCAATATTCAGCCTGTAAGAGGTATATGCCACGCCGCTTACAATGCAAAACAGCAGTATGCCGGGTACTATGTAGTTCTTGTAATTCATGCCAATATCCATAGCGCCGCCGTAAATATATACCGAAGCCAGCATCATCATGACCGGCATAGCGACCACGGTTATAATCGTATCTATACTGCGCAGGTTGTGTCTAAGTACGCGACCGCACATCACCCGAGTATCTCCGGCTTTGTTCAATAATGTCTTTATAAGCATAAGGTCATATCCCCCTGTTCTGAGAAGCTACTATCGATAAATAAGCATCCTCAAGTGTCGGCTGTTTCTGAGTGAATTCAATAATTTCGATCTGTGATTTTTCCATAAGCGATAAGATGCTCGTTATGCTCTTTACACTCCCATCGGTAGCAACGGATAAGGTCATGGTTTCTTCATTTACCGAAGCTTCCTTTTCATATAGCAGACCGTGCGCTGCAAGCAACTCGTGCTTATGCCGGAACCGAAGCTCGATATGCCCGTGCGGCAATAATTTTTTCAATTATTACTCCGTCCCTTCGGCAACGATCTTTCCTTCATTTAGTATTGCAATCCAATCGGCCAGCTGCTCGGCCTCCTCTAAATATTGTGTTGTCAAAAATATAGTGATGCCGGCACTCTTCAGATCCCGAATGATATCCCACATCAGTAATCGTGCCTGCGGATCCAGTCCCGTTGTCGGTTCATCCAGAAAAATTACCGATGGATCGCCCAATAGGCTCATCGCCAGATCCAACCTCCTTCGCATACCGCCGCTATAGTTAGCGACCGGCCGGTTTGCGGCTTCGCTGAGATCGAACTTTTTCAAAAGGTCCTCTGCATTCGCTTTCACATCGGCCAAATGCCGCAGCTTTCCGATCATAATCATGTTCTCTTTTCCGGTCAACACCTCATCTACAGCTGCATTCTGACCGGTCAGGCTTATACGTTCTCGAACATTCTCAGGATTCTTCGAAACATCAAAGCCGCATACATGCGCAACGCCTTTATCTATTTTCAGCAGTGTAGACAGCATCTTTATAGTTGTAGTTTTGCCCGCCCCGTTAGAACCAAGCAGAGCGAATATTTCACCCCGATCGATCGAAAAATCTATTCCCTTCAACACTTGAACATTCTTAAATGACTTTTCTAGGCCTCTAACGCTTATAGCAGTTTTATTATCATCCATATTCTTCACCTCTCTACTGCGTCATACTTACTACTGCTACATAGTATCACTTATATGCATTTTAGTCAATATCCTTTTTTAAGTATCCTGAAACATCTTGCGTCCTTAGAAACGCAACTCTTGCCTATTATTGACATAAAAGCGCCTAGATGCTACAATTTCTCAAGGCAATATATCGTTTGGAGTGAAGCAATATTAAGCCTGTCCCAATTATTGAAACTACTCGTATCGAATGGATAGATGTATTTAAGGGTATTGCGATAACCCTTGTTGTCATAGGCCACGCAACGGGGTCTTTAAACAAAATCATCTATCTTTTTCATATGGCCGCGTTTTTTTTCATTTCCGGCTGCACAGCAAGCATGCAAAAAAGCAATTTTACACGCCTTCTTGTTAAAAAATTTATTTCTTTGAAATTTGTGGCTATAGTCGCGAATATCGGCTTTGCCATTTTGATATTGTTAATGAATCTAGTTGGCTATGGCCATCTCTGGTACAAGACTTCCGCCGGGTTTTTAGATACCATAAAGAGCATTTACAATATTTGTCTTGGCGGCTTCGGATACGACCTTGCCGGCGCGCTTTGGTTTATTGTCGCATTGTTTTGGATGTTTGTAATAAGCAAGATACTCTATGACCTAATTTACAAAAGAAACCGGATATTCTACGCGCTTGCGTCAATAGTGCTGTATTTGATCGGCTATTATATGGTTAAGCGCGGTATAATCTTTAGTAACACCACCTTTGATTTAATCGACATCGTTTTTATCGGCCATGTTTTCTTTGCGGGCGGGGTTTGTATAAAGGGATTGTTCGATTACGAGAAGTTTAACAGAACTGCTTTTATGCTGCCGGCTTTCTTAATAACGGCAGCCCTTTTATATGTATTCGGTTATTTGATCCCATCACAGGTCGATTATCCCTCTCGCTCGTTTTCAAATCCTCTATACGGTTTTATTGCGGCATCATCCGGCATAGTATTCATGGTTTGCATCTCAAAATTGCTGGCAAAATCGCGGTTAATAAAAAAAACCTTCATCTACATCGGCATGCGTACTTTGGCAATAGCTATCTTTCATTTTCTCGGATTCAGGATAATGTTCACCGTGCTTTTTGCACTGCGGCTTGTTCCAAGAAGCCAGCTTTATTTGCTCGTACCGGATAATTTGCCATATT
>JAVBOF010000119.1:0-3054 GCA_031550915.1 Eubacteriales bacterium
TAGACCATTGGGTTTAATCAACAGCACAATAATAAACAGAATAAACAGCACTGCTTCCTTTAATTCCGATATGAAATATCCACTCACAGCCTCCACAATTCCAATGATTATACCACTGACCAAAGCTCCGTAGATATTTCCCATCCCCCCTAAAACCGCCACCACAAATGAAATTAGAATAAAGTAAGTTCCTAACTGGGGAAATACATAATATGAAGGCATCAGTAAGCAACCTGCAACAGCTACACATGCTGTACCAATACCGAAGACGATCATATATATGGCATTTGTTTTTATGCCCATTAGCCTGGCTGCCACCGTATCCTGTGAAACCGCTCGTATCGCTTTTCCTAAGAATGTTCTGCTTAGAAACATGAATAAGCCCCAGGCAATTATCATGGCAACAATAAAAGCTACCAATTTAGGTACGCTCACAATAAATTCGCCAAGGTTTAATGTTGCGTTCTGGTAAGACGTCGAAACCGTGCGATAATTCGCAGAAAATAAAAACAATGCTAGGTTTTGTGCGATGATTGAAAACCCAATAATTGCCGCAATCTTCATATTATCTTGAGCCTTTAAAATGGGCTGAAAAACTACTCTTTGTACGAATACACCTACAAAGAAGAATACCGGGACAACGATGACAACCGAAAGATATGGATCTATACCGAAGAAGTAGAATACCCAATAAACTCCGAACATAGACAGCATTAGTAAATCTCCATGTGCAAAGTTGACAACTTTAACTACACCAAACACCAAAGTCAACCCGATACCGATAAGAGAATACACACCGCCCAAGAGAATTCCCGAAATAATAATTTGAATCGCTAATTCCAAACTCATCACTCCCTGCTTTATTCTTTTCGTTTAATTATTGGAACAAATATATTCCATTTACGTTCTTATATCCCGTCCTGAACGCCTTTTATCGAACGCTTCTTTGTTTTGAAGCTTACTATTAATAACCGGCATACCATCAATAAAGGCATTTATACCTGCAAGGGCCGCCTACTTTATTAGTAAGCTGAATCTTTCGATTTGTACGTAAAGCTCTATTTAACTAAACTATCACTTAAAGGGTAGTTGCCATATTTTAATCCGATCTCAAATAACTTCATTATTTTTTCCGGGCTGACTCCGGCCTGGATATCGTGACCGGCTGCCAAAACATAGCCGCCGCCTTGGCCAAGATCATATATACACCGCTTGACTTCTTTTTCAACGTCTTGCACACTGCCAAAAGCCATGATTTTTTGAGTATCTATTGCACCCCAAAAGACGATATTATCTCCAAACATCCTTTTGAGATCCTTTGTGACCATGCCTTTGGCATTTGTTTGAACAGGATTCAATATGTCCACGCCATTATCGATTATATCGGGGATGAGAGGCACTATAGCACCGCAGGAATGCATAAATATCTTTGCCTTCGTTTTTGATTTGATCTTATCAATAAGTTTTCTATGAAATGGTTTGATCATTTTCCTATATGTTTCGGGAGATATCAATAAATTGCTTTGAGATCCCAAATCTTCTGAAATTCCAATTATGTCGATATATTCCCCAACTGCATCAAGATAGCCATCGTATAATTTAACAGTGAAATCCGATACTCTTTCTAATAGTGCCATCGCCATAGATTGATCGATTAATAGATCCATCATTATCTGTTCCATTCCCCTTAAAAAGCTTGCAATCTCCAATACGCCTAATATGGGAATATCTGCAAAGACAGCATACTCTCCCTGTTCCGCTAAATCCTTTGCCTTTTCTCTTAATCCTTCGGTCCTGCCTTTATCATAGGGATCATGCCAGGGATGATTCTCGATCTCCTTAATTGTTTCAGCATTCTTCAAAGGGCATCCCACTGGATCCCAGTATAGACTGGACTCCGGTTTAGACCATTTAACACCAAACTCATCAATATAGGAATAATCCACTATCTCTTTTTTCCAAGTGCTCGGTGCGTTTAGTCTTACATATCGAGTGTCTATATTTAGGGCTTGCAGTAATTCTTCATCAATTTCCACATGACATCTATTAAAACAGCGAACCTCTTTATCCCATCCTAAATAATCCATTAATTCCTTATAAGCAACATCTTCTATTGTTGAACACCCGCCGCCCAGATCCATTGGTATCCTATCTGGCTCTTCATGCCGCAAAGCTGCTAAAACTCTTTCTTTAGATCCTCCCATTTCAGATCCTCCTTATATAAAAATTTATATCAATCGTAAAATCTAGGTAGCCTGTGATTTTACCGTATTTCTTCGTTATCTTTGTATAAATTTCCCCTCCGCTTATAGTAAAACCATAACCGGAGGAGGAATTTATTCTTATAAAATACCACTAGATTTCCATAAACATAGCCTTACAGAATGTAAGAATATTCAGTACTGTACATACATTTTGCAATTGAAAAAATGATTTTTATACGTTCGATATTCAGAACTATAAATTACCCCTGATGATCAAATTACCGATCGATTATCTTTTGCTCCATTCAGTCATAGGCATTTCAAAAGTAGAAGTTGCATTTCCCGCAGGCCAAACGGTTAATAGTTTACCTTCCTGCCATTGTCCCACAGAAAGCTGTGCTTTGATATTTTGGCCTGATTCATCAAATTTGACACCCCAGCCAGCCACTGTCTGAGCAATGTCTGTTGCGGTAAAAGCTTCCCTTAAATCTGCTGGCTGCATGGATTTTGCCCTTGAAAGCACATCCCCTAATACCATGACTGCTGCATATCCTTGCCCAGCATCATGACCTGCCGGCAACTTACCGACCTTTCGCTTATATGCTTCAACAAATTCTTGAGCCCCTGGTATAGTGAAGTCAGTATTGAAGCCTTGCATAACCGCAAACCCTTCAGCATTCTTTTCCATTGTGGTTGCAAAGTCTGGATTGCTGTGACCTGCACCTGTGCCAACAAATACAGGTGGCGTATATCCCAATTCAACCATTTGTCTTGCCATTAGTACCGCATCCGTGAAATATGATACCGCGACTACCGCATCCGGATTTGCTGATTTCAGTTTCAAAACGAT
>JAVBOF010000036.1:0-5099 GCA_031550915.1 Eubacteriales bacterium
AATATGGAAATTAAATCTTCAAAAAGAAAATTTGGTATTATCAAAAAACTAAATAAGCGCATATCGCTATTCCTATGTCTGGCGATGATCATCTCACTTGTAAATATTCCGGTAGCAAACGCAGCCAGGGATATGTCGACGGTACGCGTCCTGCTTTCCACTAATAAGAGTAGTTCGGTAAGCCTAACGCTGTATGGCGCGTACAAAATCTCATCTACCGGGGCAGTGCTTCCGGCCGGATCGGCTAAAGCCACTTTATCAAGCGGAAAGCTGTATTTTACAGACAGCAACGGCAAAAAGACCTCGGGCGGTTCCAGCTATAAGATAACAAGGGTGAATAACAGTGACCCCAATACATATATTAAGCTCGGCAACAGCAAATACGGCACTATAACCTATCTTGGCGATATGCAGTTTACTATAGTCGACGGCAAGATGTACACGATAAACCTAGTGCATATAGAGACATATTTAAAAGGCGTAGTTGCACACGAAATGAGTAACGCTTTCCCGATAGAGGCGCAAAAGGCGCAAGCGGTTTCAGCGCGCTGCTATGTTCTGAAAGCTATGGAGGGCGTCTCCAGCACAAGAAAATACGATATCGGCGATACCTCGCAGGATCAGGTCTATAAGGGATATAATTCCAATAATACCAATACGATCAAAGCTGTAGACAGCACTGCAAATAAAGTGCTTACCTATAATGGCAAGATATGCAACACATATTATGCGGCGACTAACGGCGGCTTTACCGATAATGTCAACAATGTTTGGGGAAGCAGCAACAGCGCATACCCGTACCTTGTGCTTAAATCCGATCCTTACGATATAAGAAACCCAAGTAGCCAACAATATTCTTACGCGCTGCCTGCGTCCAGCGCCGAAAGCAAGACCCCTGCGTCTTTGCTGAAATATATAAAAGCAAAATCCGTATCACCCCTTTCAGCCATCTCGGATGTTGAGACCTCCAGCGATTTTACGGTATCCGGCTATAAAGATGTCTATTGGGATAAAAACCTGCTGTTCGGCTACAGGGACGATTCCACTCTGAAGCTAAAGATAAAGCTCATCGCAAAAGCCCCCGTTACCGAAGAGGTTAGCGATCCAAATTCCGCCGACGGAAAAACGGTAAAGACCAGCACCAAAAACCTCACGGTCGAGATAACGATAAACATGCGAGATCTTATAAACGGCGGATATGTAAAGGATGCCTACCGTATATATAGCATAGAAAAGGATTCGAACAATAATTTTACGCTATATAACAGGCGGTATGGCCATGGGATCGGCATGAGCCAGAGGGGTGCCCAACAGATGGCAAACGAGGGCAAAAGCTACCAGGAGATATTGATGTTCTATTATGAAGGCGCAGCAATATCCAACTATAATTATGCCTCTGAAAATGGGCTCGATTCCCCGGCGCCCGATCCGACTCCCGCTCCGGACCCCGGCCCACAAATAGTGGCCACGGGTACGGTACAGCAGGATATGTATGTGCGCTCAACGCCGGATACAAGCAATAAGGAGCTTGGCGTACTTTCGGGCGGAGCAAAGGTTTCAATATTAAAGCTGAACTATATCGATGGATGGCATCAGATACTATACAATGGCAATATAGCGTATGTATCTTCAAAATACATCACTTTAGAAAACCAGCCTGCGAACAAGGTCGTAAAATATGGCTCGGTAGTTGTTAAAGACTACCTCAATATACGTGCCAGTGCTTCACAGTCCTCTAAATCGATTGCAAGGAAACAAAACGGCGAGGTTGTTAATATCACTAAACTAAATTACAATAATACCTTCCACCAGATTATTTTGGAAGACGGCACTCTGGCATATGTGCATAAGGATTTCGTGTTGCTGACTAACAGCAAAAAACCGACGGTCACATACCCGGCGCAGATGGCCGTCAGGGGTGTTGTCTATCAGAAAACGGTCTCGACATCCAAAAAACTTGGTACCATTGCAAAAGGAACATGGATACCCGTCGTGAAAAAATCGGCGTCTTCCAATTACGCTCAGGTATTCTATAAAGGCCAGTACGGATACGTTAATAAGAAAAGCTTGCGGTATTTGAGCTTTTCGAAAAAGACCACGACTAAGGTCAAAGCAGGGATATATCTGAAGCCTACCACCTATGCAAAGATTGCTACTGTGAATAAAGGACGCTCGGTATACGTTACCAACAGAACTTTCACACCACAGTTTGCTCAGTTGTACTTCGGCGGTACATATGTATATATACAGCGTAAGAATATAAAATAAACCGCTACAGCTAAAGCCACCATATAAGATATGGTGGCTTTTATTTTGCGAAAACAAGCGAGAACTATATGGATGAATTACCATATTGACATATGAAAAAATGTGGTATATCATTTATGTAACCGGTTACGGAACTGGTTACATAGACGTGCTAAGTACATTTTTGTACATATGCGTCCAAAACGGAAATCAAAATAATCGAATCTGCCGGACATTATTCCTATTAGTTAATATATTTGCATAATTGATTGTTTATATATATCTCTCAATAAACCCCCAGTTTTTTATCCGGTGGATCGGAGGTAAAAATGACGATCTCAGAAATAGCAAAACTGGCCAACGTCTCTAAAACGACCGTTTCACGCGTTATCAACAACAGGCCCGACGTAGACTCCTATACCAGAAAAACAATCCTCGATATTATCGAAAAATATGACTACCATCCTAACGCTAACGCAAAGGCTATATTGCAAAAAAGCCGCAATGTCGGGCTAATAATACCATACAATGCCGAATTTATCTTTGAAAACCCTTTTTTTGTCGAGGTTATGCACGGTATATCTACGAGCCTAAGTCAAAATAATTACTATCTCGTCATATGCTATCCGCATGAGCAAAATTATCTGGACATATATAAACAGAAAAGGGTGGATGGTTTTATTGTATTGAGCCCAAACATAGGAATCACCACTTTGCTGGACAGCCTTTTGGAAAAAAACGCCCCGTTTGTGTGCACAGCCAGGTTGGAAGCCTACAAGGATCTCGCATCCGTGGATATAGACAACAGATACGGCGGAAGCCTTGCCGCAAAGCATCTGCTTAGCCTGGGCCACAAGAACGTCGCCTTTATCGGTAGGAGAACAATAGAAAGTACAAAGGTAAGGTTCGAAGGCTTCGAGGAAACATACCGGCAGAATGGGATAATCGTAGACAAATCCCTCTTCTTTGGCGCTGAAGAAGCTACGCTGGAGATTGGCTATGATATGACACGCGTTTTGCTAGAAAAAACGCCGAGGCCAACAGCCATCTTCGCGGGTAATGATACGCTAGCCATTGGCGCAATGAGTGCATGTAAAGATCTGGGGTTATCCGTTCCGGAGGATATAGCAATAATTGGCTTCGATGATATAAGCTTTGCAAGTTATGTAACTCCAAGCCTTACAACTATAAGCCACCCAGCATTCAAAAAGGGAGTTGCGGCTGCTGAAATGATAATCGAATATATCGAATCTAACAAAAAGCCTGAATCGCGGACTCTGCCTATAGAACTGGTAGTGCGAAAAACCACGTAAGTTAACCACAATAATTGTCATATCTCTTTTAAAGGTGGTGTATACGGTTTGAAAGCAGTCGTTTTGGAAGCGCCGGGAAAGATATCCATAATGGAAAAATCTATTCCTGAAGCAAAAGATGGAGAGGCTTTGGTCGCGATTAAATCGGTTGGCATATGCGGCTCCGAAGTGAGTGCATACCTTGGAAGGGGTATGAAGATAAGGTATCCGGTGACCCTGGGACACGAAGTGGCGGGAGAGATAATCGAAGTCGGCGGGAACACCTCTGGATTTATAGCCGGAGACCGTGTTGCGATCGAACCATATATTGCCTGCCAAAAATGTTACCCCTGTTCCCTCGGCCGGACTAATTGCTGTGAAAGCCTAAAAGTTCTCGGCGTGCAGACAGATGGTGCAATGAGCGAATATTTCGCCCATCCGGTTTCGCTACTGCATCATATCCCGGATTCCATACCTTGGGGGCTTGCAGCCCTTGCAGAGCCTTTGACGATATCGCTCCATGCGATCCACCGAACAGGAGTAAAGCAAAATGAGCATGTAGTAGTTATCGGAGCAGGTCCCATTGGTATTCTGACTGCTTATTGTGCTCAGGTCTTTGGAGCAACACCGATCATATTGGATCTTATCGACCAAAGGCTGGAAATCGCTAAAAAAAGCGGCGTTGGCTATACAGTAAACGTCAACTACGAAAATGCAGTTGAGAGGATAGCAGAGATAACCAACGGCAGGATGGCGGAAGTAGTCATAGAGGCTTCAGGCAGCAATTCGGCGGTAGAAAAAACATTGGAATATGCATCATATTGCGGGAGGATAGCTTTGACTGGCTGGCCTACCAATGAAACACCTCTTATGACACCAACAATAACTAGGAAAGAGCTGAATATATTCGGCTCAAGAACGAGCGCAAACGAATTCCCCGAGGCTATACGCTTTATATCAGAAGAATTGGTGGACGCTAAATCAATAATTTCACAAACCGTACCGTTTATGGGTTTACCAGAAGGCATAGTAAATATGGCAAACCATCCGGAAAGATACATCAAAATAGCTTCAATATTGTAACTATACAGCAGTAAGAGTTGATAAAACCGGTACAATAACGTCCAGTTAAGGAGGAAAAGTATGGATAGTTTTTCTTTGTATCTGCCGACACGTATCATTTTTGGCCCAAGCGAGATGGATAAGCTTGGTTTGGAGGCAAGAAAATTTGGAACCAAAGCCCTTTTGGTCAAAACCCTTGGCCCGCTGGAAAAGCTCGGCGTATATGCAAGGGCAAAGAAGCTGATGGAAAAAGAAGGCATGACCGTCTACGAATTGAATGATGTGGAGCCCAATCCAAAGCTGAGATCCGTGTATGAAGGCGGAAGGATCTGCAAAGAAAACGGCGTGGACATAGTGATCGCAGTCGGCGGGGGCAGCGCAACAGATTGCGCAAAAGCCGTTGCCATGGCCGCCAAGGATGACGGCGATGTGTGGGATTTTCATGATGGCAAAGCATTGCCCACCACCTGTCTGCCCCTGGGCACCGTGCTGACCATC
>JAVBOF010000009.1:0-8676 GCA_031550915.1 Eubacteriales bacterium
TGGATTTGATAAAAACTTATATGGAATGTTTTCTGAATTATTCTTTATAGAAAAGATACGTGACGAGATCACCTTTGGTAACGCGGACGAGTTGGCGTTACAGATCAAAAAAGACGAAGACAATGTTAAAAAGTTACTTCAAAACGAGGATATTGGTTTTTGATACAAATAATAGCTTTACATTCCAAATCCTATATGGTAAAATTCATTGTTATCAAGAGACCGTATGCGAGGATAAGCGACTCTCCGACGCCGTTCTTTGCTTAACGGGTTAATAAAAAAAGGAGGCTTATTTCCAATGGATAAGGAAAAAAAGGTTGGCATAATTACGACTTATGCAAGGCATGAAGGTGATACTGGTTCCCCTGAGGTCCAGATCGCTTTACTGACAGAAAGAATTAATCACCTAAACGATCATCTGAAGATCCATAAAAAGGATCATCATTCAAGAAGAGGACTTTTGAAGATGGTCGGGCAGCGAAGGGGATTGCTTAATTATCTTAGAGATAAGGATATCGAGCGCTATAGGGCGATCATTGCCAGCTTGAAGCTAAGGAAATAAATAATAAGTTTTTTGTTGCTTATGTGCTTTGCATGTAGGCAACATTTTATAACAAAAGTTTGATCCATTAAGGAGGATTACATGCAAAAGACATTTGAAATGGAACTGGCTGGCAGGACCCTAAAGGTTGTAACAGGGAAACTGGCTGAACAGGCATCGGGTTCTTGTTTGATAAGCTGCGGTGACACAACGTTGCTTGTATGCGCCACTGCATCCGAAAAGCCGCGTGACGGCATAGATTTTTTCCCTTTAAGCGTCGATTTTGAAGAAAAGATGTATAGCGTTGGAAAGATTCCCGGCGGTTTTATCAAGCGCGAAGGAAGACCTTCCGAAAAAGCTATTTTAACATCCCGGTTGATCGACAGGCCTATCCGCCCTCTGTTTCCTAAAGGCTACAGAAACGATGTACAAGTCGTTGCGCAGGTACTTTCCACAGACCCGGAGATCCCGCCAGATATTTATGGCATGATAGGATCTTCTATTGCGCTATCAATATCGGACATACCGTTCATGGGGCCGACAGGTTCAGTGACCGTTGGCTTAATGGACGGAAATTTTATATTGAATCCTACTGCTACGCAGTGTGAAGAAGGCATGATGCACCTCGTGGTTTCCGGCACCAAAGACGCGGTTATGATGGTTGAAGCTTCCGCCAAAGAAGTAAGCGAAGAAACCATGCTCGAGGCTATCATCTATGGTCATGAAGAAATCAAGAAAATCGTAAAATTCGTTGAAGATATAGCCGCGGAATTAGGTAAACCTAAGCACGATTTTATTGCAATGCTTCCGGACGAGGAACTTAAATCAAAGGTTCGCGAGTACGCTATGGATAAAGTTGTTTGGAGCGTCGACACGTTTGACAGGGAAGAAAGGCAAAAACGTACAAGCCAGATAGAAAAAGAGGTTCAGGAGCATTTTGCCGAAGAATATCCAAACGGAGCAAAGGATATCGATGCGATCATGTATGACCTTTCGAAGGAAGTTGTACGTGAGAAGATAATTTTTAAGGGAGTTCGTCCTGACGGCAGAAATCTGACGGAGGTCCGTCCTATTTGGTGCGAAGTCGGCCTGCTGCCAAGAACGCACGGCTCTGCCATATTTACGCGTGGACAGACGCAGGTATTGACAATTACTACACTTGGAGCCATGGGCGAAGTGCAGATTCTTGATGGTATCAGCCCTGAGACCTTTAAGCGTTATATGCATCAATATAATATGCCGCCGTACAGCACAGGCGAAGCTAAAATGATGCGTAGCCCCGGTCGTAGGGAAATTGGGCATGGAGCGCTTGCCGGAAAGGCATTAGAACCAATGATCCCTTCCGAAGAGGAATTCCCTTATGCGTTGCGGCTTGTTTCGGAGGTTGTCAGTTCAAACGGTTCAACATCCCAGGCTAGTGTTTGTGCCAGCACTCTTTCGTTGATGGATGCGGGCGTACCGCTGAAAAAGCCGGTTGCCGGTGTTGCAATGGGATTGATACAAGACCCTTCAACCCATGAAATTGCCGTTATGACTGATATCCAGGGGCTTGAAGATTTTTATGGGGATATGGACTTTAAAGTCGCCGGCACAAAAGACGGAATCACGGCAATTCAAATGGACATAAAGATAAAAGGCATAGATCGTACTATATTGAACAAAGCATTGGAACAGGCGCTTGCAGGAAGGCTTCATATTCTTGGCAAAATGATGGAGACCTTGACAGCGCCGCGCGAAACACTTTCGAAGTTTGCGCCTAGGATTATCCGCTTTACAATAGATCCCGAAAAGATACGTGAGGTTATTGGACCGGGCGGAAAGATGATCAATAAAATAATTTCCGAAACCGGTGTGAAGATCGATATCGAGGATGACGGGCGTGTTTTCCTTGCCTCACCAGATGACGATGCTATTAAAAAGGCCAGGAGCATGATCGAAGCCATTACTAAGGAAATCGAAGTCGGCGAAGTATATAACGGAAAAGTAGTCCGTATAATGACTTTTGGCGCGTTTGTAGAGCTTTTGCCCGGCAAGGATGGATTGGTGCATATTTCCAAACTTTCTAACCAACGTGTAGAAAAAGTGGAAGATGTTGTTAACATCGGAGACGAAATACTAGTCCGCGTAACCGAGATTGATAAGCAGGGAAGGATAAACCTTGTACATAAGGGTGTTAATCCCGAAGACCTGAATACATAAGCTTCAGTAAAATATACAAAAGCAGTCTATAAACGGGCTGCTTTTTTGGTTCCATCATGCATTAGTCTCCATCGAAAAGAATATGCTAATACTACGATTTGGAGTGATATGCTTGAAAGATGAAAAGATCGTTTTTATCCGCTTTACAATAAACCTGATAATAATCATAATGGTGGCAGTCGCCTTACTCGTAGCCACGGATTCGCAGCCCGTATTTCGTTCAAAAAACACGAATGCACTGGCTTTGAAATATGATGTTTACCCCGGGGATATAAACATTGAGAAACTACTTTCGATTCTTGATAATAAGGACTGCAGGATAACTTTTTTTGTGTCCGGATTATGGGCGGATCAAAACCCGGACATATGTAAAAGGATCATACAAGAAGGGCATGAGATAGGATGTCTAGGCTATAACGGAGTCTCATACGGCGACATGGATGTAGATGAAACAAGGACAGATATCGAAAAAGGATATGCCGCTATATTTGAAAACAGCGGGGTAAAGCCAGATTTGCTTTGTCCCCCAAAAGGCGATTATAATGATGATGTACTAAAGTATGCATCAAGCCTTGGGCTTAGAGTAATACTTTGGAGTATCGATACTATCGAGCGTGCAGATGAAAGAACGGTTGATGTTGCCCAAAACATTCTAAAGAATGCGGAAAATGGTGATATCGTCTATGTGTATTCTTCGAGAGAATCAATAAATGCACTTTCGGGTATTATAGACGGCATTCGAGCAAAAGATATGAATATAATGCCGATAAACAGACTTTTACAGATGAAAAGCAAAGCTACAGAGGGCAACCTGAAAGGAGTATTACATGCTTTATAACGAAAGACTAACCAATGGTATCAGATTTGTAGGACAACACCTTCCACATTTTCGCTCGGTTTCAGTAGGTATTTGGATCAAGACAGGCTCGGTTAACGAAACGATCGAAATCAACGGAATATCACATTTTATTGAACATATGCTTTTCAAGGGGACAAAAAAAAGATCAGCAAAACAGATCGCTATGGAAATGGACAGTATAGGAGGTCAGATCAATGCGTTTACTTCAAAGGAATCTACCTGCTATTATGCCAGCGTTATGGACAAGCATCTGCCGGATGCGCTGGAAATGCTTAGCGATATCGTTTTGAATTCTGTTTTGGATCCGGAGGAGATGGAGAAGGAAAAGGGCGTGATAATGGAAGAGATATCCATGGTTGAGGACAGTCCCGAGGATTTGGTGCATGAGCTGCTTGCAAAAGCGTTTTTTAAGGACGACCGCTTTGGGATGTCTATTTTGGGGCCAGAGGACAATATCAGATTCTTTACGAGACAAAATCTATTAGATTACATGAGAGAACGGTATACCAGCGATAATATAATCATATCCATTGCCGGTAATTTCGATAAAGATAATATTCAAAACATGCTTGAGAAATATCTTTGCTGTGTTCCGCAAAAAGCTGAATCCACTTTAATTAAAAAAACAGAATTTTCTCCCGGAGAAAGAAGCTTACAGTTAAAGAAGAAAGAGACGGAACAAATAAACATATGTCTGGCAATGCCTGGTATGGAATACGGAAGCGATGATCTTTACGCGATGATGATAATGAACAATCTTTTTGGGGGCGGGATGTCATCGAGATTGTTCCAGAAGATCCGTGAAGAAAAGGGAATGGCTTATTCAGTATATTCCTATCCTTCTGCATACAGTAGGGCGGGAATGTTTACGATTTACGCCGGGACCAAACCAAAAAACGCTTTGGAAGTAATCACAATGCTTATGGAAGAGATTAAGCTGATAAGGAACGGTGGTATAGATAATTCCGAATTCTTACGTTCCAAAGAGCAGTTGAAGGGCAATTATATACTTGGCTCAGAAAGCGCAAGCAGCAGGATGATGGCATGCGGCAAATCCATGTCATTATTGGATAAGGTTCAAAGCATTGAAGAAGTTTTGGCCTTGATCGAAGACGTTAATATAGATCAGGTCAATGCTATTATACCCAATATTTTTAACATTTCTAAGATGAGTGCATCTTTTGTTGGGAATATCAAAGAGAAAGACTTGGAAGCTGCATTAGAATTGTAATATTTTTTTGGGGGGATAAAATGGATAAACTGGATGAAATATTTGAGTTGCAAAAACTATTTGATGATCGTCTCGCGGTCGAAAGGGATTTACTGCACATTAAGCCTGATGAATGGATACAAAAGGAAACACTGGCAATGATATCGGAGCTTGCAGAGCTTTTGGATGAAGTTAATTTCAAATGGTGGAAGAACCCTAAGCCCATTAATGAACGTGCTATAAAAGAAGAATTGGTGGACATACTCCATTTCTTTATTAGTATGTGTATAAAAATGGGCATGGACTCTAATGAACTGCATGACATGTATCTCAAAAAAAACAAAGAGAATTTTGACAGGCAAAAGGGGATATCTACAAAAGCGGGCTACGAGGTAAACCGTTAATCAGCTAATAATTTATGACATCCTTGAGACAATATAAATAAGAATATCGAAAGATTAGGTTATGGGAGGAGCAAATTATTGTCTCAAGAGCAATTGGAAAATATTGTTGAGCTTGGCAGCGAAAAGATACCGGATTCTGTCAGCGATATCCATTGTGTCACGATCATCGGGCAGATCGAAGGCCATATAATACTGCCGCAGCAAAATAAGACCACAAAATATGAGCATATAATGCCACAGCTTGTCGCGATAGAGCAAAATCCTTCTATCAAAGGGTTTTTGCTTCTGATGAATACTGTCGGTGGCGATGTAGAGGCTGGTATGGCGCTTGCCGAGCTTGTAGCAGGTATGTCGAAGCCATCCGTTTCACTCGTATTGGGTGGGGGTCATAGTATTGGCGTACCTCTGGCAGTAAGCTGTGATTATTCTTATATTTCGCCCACGGCGACCATGACGGTCCATCCCATACGAATGAGCGGAATGATTGTTGGTATCCAGCAAACTTTCGAATACTTTGATAGGATGCAAAAAAGGGTAGTAAGGTTCATTTGTAACCATTCGGCAATAGGCGAAGAAAAACTTAATGAGCTTATGCTTAAAACTGGGGACCTTTCAAATGACATAGGTTCGGTTCTCGTAGGAGCAGAAACCGTAGATTGCGGCTTGATAAACAGCGTCGGAGGGTTGGAAGACGCACTTAGAAAGCTTAAAGAACTTGTTGAGGAGAAAGAGAAGTAATGTTGTATTCGATCTATCCTATAGACGCTGTATTTCCAGAAGATATGAAATATAATGTAAAATGTATAAAATGCGGTAATGATTTGGTTATGGCAAGGGATGAAGGCAATGGTACGGGATGTATCGAACGTATCTATTCATCCGACGCATCATGTTATCTTAAACAGAATATGATGCCCGGAACACTTATAAAAATGTTTTAACAAAAATCAATTACAGCCTTTCTTTCAAAATAAAGCTATGAATCAAATACTGTTTGTATTATAATAAATAGATAATGTGTTGTGATCCAAAGCATAATTTTGAAGGGATACCATATGGCAAAAGCGGCGGCTAAAGCGCAGAAACAGCAGCAAAAAAATCATTCAAAAGAAATTCTTGGCATTGTGTTTTTTGCCTTGGGTCTATTTTTGATATTTTGCGTTTATACCACTTCAGCCGGCTTTTTGGGCAGCAGTATACAACCATTCCTTTTCGGACTGTTAGGTCTATGGACATATATTCTACCGCTGGTTATGATTGCCCTTGGCATTATGAATTTTGCGACGAGATTACAAAACTATAAAAGATCCAAGTTTATCCTAGTTATATTACTTATTGTGAGCCTGATATCCTTTTTACATATGTTCTGGTCAAACGCAATGAATGACAGCAATTATTTTTTATTTCTTGAGGATTCTTACAATCTTGGCAACGCAAGCCACCTGGGCTCCGGAATTATTGGAGGCTTACTTCCTTTCCCTTTTATAAAGTTACTTGGTAATGCCGGAAGTTATATATTGTTTGTGACTGCGATTTTGATTTGCGCAATAGTTTTGCTTAACATAAGCGTTCGTGAAATGGGCGCCAAGGTCGGAGGCCGGATAAAGGAAGGCCATCAAAAGAGGGTGGCCGAAAAGGAGTATAAGCGTAAAACGCTTGAAATGTATAAAGAAGAGAAGCAGTTTGCAAATGTAAACAGACAAAAACTGTTTATAGAGGATATGAAGGTCCCTGGCAGTGATTTTTCTAATCCGAATAATCCTTTTCCCACAATTGACTATGAAAGTGAAGAAGAAATTGTAGAGCAGGTCTTACACGAGGAACGCCCGGCAGTGTTTGCCGAACGGTTAAAGAAGGCTAAAACCGGCGATATACCTGAAACTATACAGATAAGCATAGATGGAGTGCCAAAGAAGTATTACAGGCCTGTATTCAGTCTGCTTAACAAAACCTCTGAAAGCAAAAAGAAACCGACTGAAGACACGGCTGTGAACGCAAGGTTGCTAGAAGAGACCTTAGCCAGTTTCAACGTATCAGCGCATGTTATCAATACGATAGTCGGACCGGCAATAACCCGTTATGAGCTGCAATTGGCGCAGGGAGTAATGGTTAAAAAGATAGTGAATTTGCAGGATAATTTAGCTATGAACTTAGCGGCAACGAGCCTGCGAATTGAGGCACCGATACCCGGTAAAGCCGCTGTTGGGATTGAGATACCAAATAAAAATGTATCTATGGTTGGATTGAGAGAGATTGTGGAGGATGATTCTTTCGTATGCAACCCCTCGCCTTTAACCGCCGCTTTGGGCAAAGACCTTTCCGGCAAACGCATAACGATAGATCTCGCGCGCATGCCTCATCTGATGATAGCCGGAACAACGGGTTCCGGAAAGAGCGTATGTATAAACAATATAATACTTAGCCTTTTGTACAAGTCTTCGCCGGAAGATGTCCGCCTGATACTGATAGACCCCAAACAGGTCGAGCTGAATATGTACAACGGGGTGCCGCATTTGCTTGTGCCTGTTGTTGTAGATCCGCATAAGGCGGCAGGAGCATTAAATTGGGCAGTTAACGAAATGGAACAGCGGTACAATAAGTTCAAGGATACCCTATGCAGGGATCTTGCTGGCTATAATAAAAGTGCTGAAGAAAAACTGCCACTTGTCGTAGTTGTTGTCGATGAGCTGGCTGACCTTATGATGGTTGCCGGGAATGAAGTTGAAACATCTATCTGTCGGCTGGCGCAAAAGGGAAGGGCGGCAGGAATACATCTTATAGTAGCCACACAAAGGCCGTCAGTAGACGTAATAACTGGCCTTATAAAAGCAAATATACCCTCACGTATCGCTTTCGCCGTTTCATCTACAATAGATTCGCGGACTATATTAAATATGGGCGGCGCGGAAAAATTGTTGGGAAAAGGCGACATGCTTTATTTCCCAAGTACATCCAATAAGCCTATGAGGATACAGGGCGCTTTTGTTACGGATGAGGAAGTACAAGCGATCACAGATTATGTCAGGACCAAAAACTCGTCTGAATATAGTGATGACGTTATCGAAGAGATAGAGGCAAACGCGGCAAGCAGTATGAAGGGTGGTACTAAGCATATTGACAAGGATGACGGCGATCAGGACGGAATGCTTCGAAAGGCAATGGAATATATAGTCGAACGTGGAGAGGCCTCCGTATCCATGCTTCAGCGCGGCTTGCGCATCGGCCACCCCAGGGCTGGACGCCTTGTTGACGACCTTGAGAATCTTGGCTTGATCAGTAAGGGAGAGGGAAGTAAACCCCGTAAGGTCCTGTTTACCCATGCAGATATATTAAAAATGTTTGAACAAAATGAGGAGGGGGATCTTTGAAAAAAATCGGAATGATCTCATTGGGATGCCCCAAAAACGCTGTAGACGCTGAAGTTATGCTAGGATGCTTAAGCGGTGCAGGCTACGAAATTAGT
>JAVBOF010000100.1:0-4402 GCA_031550915.1 Eubacteriales bacterium
AAGCTCAAACGGCTTTTCGTGCAGCAAGCATTCCATATCGTGGCGAACGGCTACTTTTTTAAGCATCTCCATGGCCAGCTGGTTATGGTCTGCCGCGATATTAGCCGTATTATATTGCAGCGCCAGCTCATATTGGGAAGGCGCGGCTTCGTTATGCTGTGTCTTGGCAATTACGCCAAGCTTCCAAAGTTCTATATTCAATTCCTGCATAAATGACGATACCCTTTCGCTTATCGTCGCATAATAGGAATCTCCAAGCTCCTGCCCCTTTGAAGGCGGTGCTCCAAAAAGCGCCCTGCCGGTTATCGCAATATCCGGACGCATATCGTAAAGATGTTTTTCCAACAAAAAATATTCCTGTTCGCTGCCAACCGTCGGGAAAACACTTTCTACTCTTTCATCACCGAGGGCGCGCAATACACGCAGGGCTTGGCGGTTCAACGCTTCCATTGAACGAAGAAGTGGGGTTTTTTTATCCAGCGCCTGGCCAGTATACGAACAAAACGCGGTAGGTATGCAGAGGGTTTTAGTTCCGTCCTCGTCCTCACGGATAAAAACGGGGGAGGTGCAATCCCAGGATGTATACCCCCGGGCTTCAAAAGTCACGCGCAAGCCGCCAGAAGGAAAGCTGGACGCGTCGGTTTCGCCTTTGATTAGTTGTTTGCCGCTGAATTCAACTACCGCCTTGCCATCCTTCATACCATATAATGATTCATGCTTTTCTGCAGTGCTCTCAGTCAACGGCTGAAACCAATGACAATAATGGGTCGCGCCCTTTTCTATCGCCCATTTGCTGATAGCCGCCGCAATATCGTTTGCATAGTTTCTGGCGAGTTCCCTGCCTTTTTTCTTTGTCTCCTGCAAGGCATCATATGCATCATGCGGCAAATATTCGCGCATAAGCTCATCGGTAAAAACATTGCTGCCCATAAGGGAGTATATATCCTCACCGCCTGCGCTTCTACTAAAAGCGCCGCTTAATTTTTCCTTAAACCTTCCCAACGATTGTCCCAAATCTTTCTTCCCGCTGTCCTTGATCTCTTTTTGAAAAAATGCGGGAGCACCGCTCTCATGCCATGAGTCTTGCGGTTTATAGGCATCGGAACCCGAAACCGCCGCTACAGACTCCCCTGCGGCGAGTTCTTCAACGCTTATATCGAAAACCGATGCTATCTGCTGCAGCATATCTTCATCCGGGGTTCTTCGGCCCTGCTCATACATTCCTACGGTGCTCGGAGAGATATCCAGCCTTTCTGCAAGCTCTTGCTGAGAAAGGTTAATTTTCTTTCTCAGATCTTTTATTTTTTTACCCAGCATATCCTCACCTCATACATAAATGATTATAACATCTGCAAATAAAAAAAAAAGTAGAAAAGATTATTTTGTCGAAAGATTTCCATATTTATCCCTGACTGTGAATATGTTATACTGAAAAAAGCGATGATTTTTCCCCTGAAAAGTGCAAATATGCCCTTTACGGGGCTTTGAGGTTAGTAGTATAAATGAATAAAACAATAATTCTTACCGGAGGAGGCACTGCCGGGCATGTCGCCCCAAACCTAGCCATAACTCCGGGCCTTTTGGACGAAGGCTGGAATATTCACTATATAGGCGCCAAGAACGGTATGGAAAAAGGCATGGTAGCGAGCTATCCCGAAATCGTTTTTCATGGAATAGATACGGGCAAACTAAGACGTTACCTTAGTTTACAGAATTTTATCGATCCTTTTAAGATAGCGGCGGGAACATTGCAATCCGTGGGGCTCTTGAAAAAAATCAAGCCGGACATAATCTTTTCCAAAGGCGGCTTCGTATCCGTTCCGGTCGCCGTAGCGGCTAATCTACGCAAAGTCCCGCTAATTCTGCATGAATCGGATATGACGCCCGGGCTTGCCAACAAACTGTGTATGCCATACGCAAAGAAGATATGCACTAGCTTTGAAGCAACAGCCAAAAAGCTGGGGGAAAAAGCGGAATATACTGGTATACCGATCCGCAAAGAGCTTCTTGAAGGCGCTAAAAATGAAGGTATGCGGATATGCTCTTTTAAAGCTGATAAACCCTGCATACTCTTTATGGGGGGAAGCCAGGGGGCCGCTGCCATAAACGAAGCCCTTAGTTCTATTCTCCACCGCTTACTAACGAAATTCAATGTTGTTCATCTTTGCGGGAAGGGCAATTTGAAGGATGATATGAAAGGACGCGAAGGTTATGCTCCTTTTGAGTTTCTCGGAGCAGAGCTTGGGCATATATACGCTATGGCGGATATAGCCGTAGCGCGGTCCGGCGCTACCAGCATGTTTGAATTCTTATCTTGTTGTATACCCGCGCTGTACATCCCTCTGCCACTGAGTGCCAGCAGGGGCGACCAGATAGCTAACGCCAGGTACTATAAACAGCAGGGGTTTGCTGACGTTTTACCGCAGGAGGATATGAATGGAGATTCGCTCTATCTTGCGATCAAAGGTCTTTATTAAAACAAAGGACGCTACAAAGAAGCTATGAACGGCTCCACCCGTCCGGATGGTACCGGAAGGGTTTTGGAGATGATCCGTAAATATGCAAAGGATTGATGGTTGATGGAAGGTCTTGCAGAAAAAATCGACAGATTGCCTAAACTCGATGAAAGCGAAAGAATAAAAGCTTCCGAGGAGATACTTGCTCTCGAAGGTGACGCTGTGGAAACGCTTTGGCAAAAAGCAACCGCAGCCGAAACGCCGGTTAGTAGGCTCAGCCTTGGTTTGCTTTCAAGGTTATGCAAAAAAAAGCTGCCTGCAGAAAAGATGCAGGAGATCCTTTCGAATAGGAACAGGCTAGAGCTCTATTCTCTATTTGATAACGATGATGCCAAGATACGCAGGAACGCCGCAATACTGGCCGGCAACCTTGCCGATCCCCGCGACGCGGAGCCGCTCAGCTATATGCTTGAGAATGAAAAGACTCTTTTCATACGTTCATCAATCATTCTCGCGCTGGGTTCCATCGGCACAGAAAGCGCAATCAGCGCACTGGAAAAAGCCAAATCCAATATCGATAACCTTTACGAAGGCGCAGATATGGAAAAGCACAAGAACGAGGAAATGCTTGCACTCAGCAAGAGCCTTGCAGGGTATGAACGTATGTCATTCACCGGTTTCAGGCAAAGCTACAAATTTCTTTTAAAACCCACAAAAGGGCTTGAAAACGCGCTTTACGAAGAAGCGATCGGATGCGGCTTCAACCCTGTAATATCCGCTTTCGGCATCTATGTAGAGACGGACGATTATCCCACCCTGTTTAAGATGCGTTGCTTCAACGAAGCGCTCATCCTGCTTTGCCGGCTTGGCCCGACTCCCGATGAATCCGCCGAGGCAATACTGCATTCCAAGCTGCTGCAGATACTTGAGTCTTCGCATAGCGGAAACCGTTTTCCGTATAGGATAGAGATCCGCGATATCTCTCACGACCAAAGGAGATTTTGGGCGCGTAGCATAGCCGCTTCACTTGATTCGCAGAGCAAATTAGTAAACAGTGCTTCAAGCTATTCGTTTGAGCTGCGTTTAGAGGACGAAAAGATATGGTTGAAGCTATATTCACTGACGGATTCCAGGTTCTCCTACCGCCAGGGCGATATACCTGCCTCCATAAACCCGGTTACAGCCGCTTCCATTGCCCGTACATGCAAGAAATATATGAAACCTAAGGCCAATGTGCTCGACCCTTTTTGCGGAAGCGCAACTATGCTTGTTGAAAGGGAAATGCTTTTTCAAACAAAGAGCCTTACCGGCATAGATATATATGGAAAAGCCATAGGCGTTGCCCGTGGAAATATAGCCGCCGCTGGATTACAGGCCAACCTCATAAATCTTGATATATTGAATTACAGCATGGAAAACTGCTTTGATGAAATCATCTCCAATATGCCGTTCGGGATGAAAGCCGGCGACCACGAGACCAACATACCGCTGTATTCCGGCTTTGTAAACATGCTGCCCAGACTTTTAAAGCCAGGCGGTTACGCGATGCTCTACACCATGGAAAAGAAACTGCTCTCCGGCATGATTTCGGCAAATAGCGACCTGACGCTTGTTGATAGGCTAAGCACTGTCTCCGGCGACCTCGATCCAATGCTGTTTATTATCCGGAACGATACGCCTCAACCATATTAACATAATACGCCCGGCCCCCATATTATCAATATGGGGGCTTTTATATTAATAAAACAATTTAGGAGGACATAATGCCGAAAATATATATTTCACCCAGCTCTCAGGAGGGCAATAAATGTGCTTTGGGAGACAGCGAAGAAGCTCATATGAACCGTATAGCCGATGCCATGATACCCTTGCTCGAAGCAAAGGGGTACGAAGTCAAGCGTAACGACAGCAAGGATGGGTTTAAGGATTACATTGCGGAATCCAAC
>JAVBOF010000110.1:0-9665 GCA_031550915.1 Eubacteriales bacterium
AAACGACTCTAACAAGTCTCTGCATATAACGGTGCATACCGCGCGCCCTTACTATGATTCAGTGCACGAGCTCTGGAATGATACATGCTTTTTGCATAACCGGCTTACACCAACCGCCGGCTCTCTGGATATGCTTTATAAAACACCGTTTTCCTTCATTGCTTGATATTGGCTATATTAGCAAAGCGGTCCCGTTTTGTCAATAAAAATATGATTAAATTGCGAGATAAGCCTGTAAGCCGAGTTCTGTCTTGGATGGCCATCTATCTAGACCCGCCGTTGCCGGGGGGTTCAAGCGATTACCCGAGAGCTGACGGGCCGCCATTATCGCTCCCTTACAATCTTGCTCCAGGTGGGGTTTACATAGCGGACAAGTCGCCAAGCCGCTGGTGAGCTCTTACCTCACCTTTCCACCCTTACCTTTATATCAAAGATATAAAGGCGGTATCTCTCTGTTGCACTTTCCTTGGAGTCGCCTCCACCGGGTATTATCCGGCACCCTGCCCTATGGAGCTCGGACTTTCCTCGTCAGGCATTCCGCCTGCCGCAGCCATCTGGCTTACTCGCAATAATCTGCCTATTTAAGCAACAGTATCCTGCCGCAATTCTCGCATTCAAGTGTCTTTTTTCTCGCCTTCATATTGCGCAGCACTAATGAAGGAAGGCTCATATTACAGCCCATGCACTGGTCATGCTCTACTACGGCCATAGCCGGTGTACGGTTTTTCTTAATAACATTATATCTGGACATCAAAGTACTGTCTATATCCTGCTCCATCGTTGAAAGCTTTGCAGTCAGTTCTTCACGCTTCTTTGCAGAAACATCCATCTCTTCTTCGTGCTTTACTTTCAGTTCATCAAATTCCTTTTTTGCCGAATTCATATTTACACGCAAAGTCTTCATCTTTGCATCAGAATCATTTATATTGTTTAGCATAGAGCTAAGCTCCTTGCGAAACTTAACCATCAATTCCTGCAGCTCTTCTGTTTTCCTTCTAATATCGATGACGTCTGACAATTCCTTTTCATTCAAATTTTCACTCTCTTCAAGGTATTGGCTCATCTTCTTTGTCATGCTCTCATATTCGCTTTTCATCTCCTCGATCCGCATTTGAACATTATTCATTGACGTTTCGATGTTTTTTATTGTCGCCTGCCCGTTTTTTAAATAATCACGCACGGCAATGAGCCTTTTCCTCAATGAGGAATTTTTCAAATGCTTTTCAAAGGCATCTAACTCCATATCAACTTCCTGATATTCCCATAATTTTTCAAGCTGATTCATTTCTAACCCTCCTGTATATTAGACCCCAAAGCATTTTGAGTTGCGATTGGGGTCGATACGGTTCACCTATTTATTCCAAAAAAACTCTATTACCGGTTACACATCAAAGCATAAAGTTCTTGCATCCGTCACAATATCAGAACATAAAACCTCTAAATTATATCCTACCTCAATAGTTTTATTTTGTAAACTCTCAAATAACGAGTTTATCACAGGGTTTTCGGTCAAATAGTGCCCTGCTTCTATAGCACAAATGCCTAAGTCATCAGCCCACAGTTTTTCATGGTGTTTCATTTCACCTGTTATAAAGACATCCGCTCCACGATTTTTGGCGTCTATGACATGCTCGCCTGCCGAACCTCCAATAAGTGCTACCCTTTTGATATCTGCAGACTCTTTTCCGACTACACTCAATGCTTTAGATCCGAGCACATTTGCGAGTTTTTTGCAGAACTCTCCGAAAGACACGGCTTCAATTAGATCTCCGATTCTGCCAACGCCTCCATCGCAGGTGTTTTTGATCAGATAGACGTCATAAGCAACTTCTTCATACGGATGAGCTTCCAACATCGCTTTAAGCGCTTTATTCAGAAAATGCTGCGGCACTATCGTTTCCAGTCGTATTTCTTCGACAATGCTTATTTCTTCCTGCGACCCTATATAAGGTGAACTCCCTTCCAGCGGTTTAAACTGGCCTCTGCCCTCTGATTGAAATGTGCAATGGCTATACTTTCCTACGTTCCCAGCACCGGATGAGCATAATGCGTCTTGCACTTCACCTATATGAGATTCCGGCACAAATACGGCTATTTTATACAGGGTGTTCTCGTTAGTAAGCCCTTCGACATCTATAAGCCCCAATTTACTTGCTAAGGTATCGTTCACTCCTTTTATAGCAAAATCCAAATTGGTATGGGCAGTAAAGAGCGATATATTGTTCTTTATCATCTCCATGGCTATTTTTGTATCAAAATTTTCGTCAGTGAGCTTTCGAACGGCTTTCATAAATAACGGATGATGACTGATTATTAGGTCTGCACCCTTTTCGACCGCTTCATAGACAACCTTCATATTTACATCAAGAGTAAGTAATATCCTCCTGAGCTCCGCGTCTTCATTACCTATCAATAAGCCAATATTATCATTTTCCATCGCAAGTCCGGGTGGAGCTATGTCATTCATTATCTTGCATATATCCTTAATTGTACATATCATTCAAAACGCCCTCCATAACAGCGATTTCCTGTTTTAATTCATTAGCCCTGCATCCGGACGTATTCTTCAGCCTTTTTTCGATAGCTTTAGCTTTATTGAGGCAAAAAACCAAGTAGTCTTTCAAAAGTGGATGCCGCTTATTTATCAAAGCTTTTCCTATATCTGCATAATCATAATCAGCTTTTTCTGGTAATCCTTGCTTCGTCTTGATTATATTATAATACCGCCCATCTTCATACACTAGTTCTTCGTCTTGTATCAAAAAACCGTTATTTAGCAAAAAACACCGAACATCCTTTGTGTTCCTCATGGGCTGTATAATGATAGAATCAGATCCAAACGCAATATCCTTTGATTCTTCCAAAATACTTATTATATTCATACCGCCCATCCCACAGAGCAGTATTATATCAACCTCATTATGATTCAGAACTTTTAATCCGTTGCCCAGCCTGGCCTCGAATTTCTCTCTAAATCCCAGTTTATTCGCCAGACGTATAGCCTTATCTAACGATCCCTTGCTGATATCGCAAGCAATTGCTTTCCTGCATCGGTTTTCCAAAAGTAAAGCACATATCAGCTTCCCGTGATCGGTACCGATATCTGCAACTGTATTACAATCTTCTTCTATCAAAGAATATATCGCTTGTAATCTTTTCGATAGAGTGACACCACTCATATTTCGATCTTGCCCGTTCTACAGCACTTGATAAACGCTTCGACAACACTGTTATCATACTTTGTATTGCATTCGTCAATAAGAATAGCTTCGGCGGTTTCCTGAGACATGGCATTTCGGTATGGGCGTATGCTTGTCATAGCTACAAATGAATCCGCAACGGCCAGTATACGCGCTTCCAGCAAAATATCATTGCTCCTCAGCCCATCAGGGTATCCTTTGCCGTCTACACGTTCGTGGTGGTGAAGTATGCTTTCAAAAACTGATTTATGGAATTGGCCTTTATCCAACAGTTTTATTCCTATCAATGGATGTCTCTTGACATCCTCAAATTCAAACGAATTTAGGGAGCCGCGTTTGTTTATAATATTATCTTCAATACCTATATTGCCAATATCCAGCAGTACAGCTGCGATTTTTAATACCTCAAGCCGCTCCCGCCTTAAGCCCATCTGTTTACCGATCGCCTCCGCACAATCGCGAACTTGATAAGCCCTACTTTTTTTATTGAAACTTTTTGATTCCATGATATCGACTATTTTGATGACGGTCTCATAGTACAGCCACTTTTGGTTTCTGTACAATTCGGTCAAACGCCAGGTTATAATTGCCAAAATTATCAAGGCGAATGAGATTATAAAAACCACAATGCTTTTCTGCAACGCCCAGTTTAAGAGATACCCTACAATTAGCATGACAAGCATTGGAATAATACTCAATTGTAATCCTTTAAAATACCTCTCCAAACCATACGGCTTATCAAAATCCCTGGTTTCCATCAAACTCTTAGATTCGTTAATATAGAATGCGGGGTAGTCGGAATCCAAGACTACCATAAAAAATGTACGTGCCAAAACGTAAATTAACGCAAATACGACGCCCGGAACAAACATTGCTATCCGCGTATCCGCAATAAGATTCGGGGTTCTGAGAAAGTCCCAGAACAATCCTGCGCATAACAAGGCTATACTGCGTGAAATTATTAAATACAGGTCTATGAATCTTAAATTTGTAAACAGGACCGCAAATTTGTCATTATCTTTTTTGTTTACTGAAAGGAAATTTCCAACGATCATAGCCACAATCGTCATCTGATAATCCAGCAATAGAAGCGATAAAAAAATGACTATCGAAGGTACTTCTATAACCCCTTTTCCAGGCATCTGATTTTTCAGCGAATTTACCATCAGAAAAAGCGCTGCTATAAACAAAGATTTGCAGATCAAAGCTGCGACATCGCTTCCCTGGAGAGCAAAATGAGTAAGCATAAACAACAACGAATATGCTGCAATGACAACCGTAACCGCAATGAAAACTATAAGTATTACTCTTTCTTTATTTGTCAAGCATTGGCCTCATCATCTTCAGAAAATATAATTATCAGTAGTTCTTAATATAATCATTCCCGGTCAAGCGATTTTCCAAAGCCTTTCAAGCTTTCTGTTAATAGCGCTTAAAGTCGCTTTAACTATTGTTAAATTGTCATCCTGATTAACGATGCTAATTCCGCAAAGTATATCGTGGCCATTGGTATTCTTCGAAGAAACGCTTACAAAATAAAACACTCTTTCTTCAATAAGCATCTTTTGCGCATTTATCAAAACATATTGGTTTTCATGCGGATACAGCTCATTTACCGCTACCAGAGTGGCATTCGCGATCGTTCTTATGCGTTCGATATCGTCCGCTCCGCCGCTTGCATTACCGACAATACGTGCGTCAAATCTTGCTAATGTAACTGTTGCATTGACCGATACACTATCTTGTGTTACCTCAAGAGTATCAATTAGAAAACGTTTTCTTTCTTCATAAGGGTCTATTTCCTGGTACGTTTTTCCTTCATGATCGCTAAAATCTGTCATAACAATACCTCAACTAATTTTTTGAGTAAGCATTTGGGAAGATATCCAAAACATAAAGACATCAATTTATTGTCCTATATTATACAATATATCCAATAATTCTTCAACTGAACTATATATGCATCAAATCGGTATCATATCTCAAACCATCTTCATAAATATGTTTTCTACATTTTAATTAATATAGACTAGACAAAATTTTACTGAAATATATTGTTGAAAGTTAATACTAAACCCGAACCTTCTTTTTCTAATTTTAATAAATATAGATTTATCAAACATTGTTTATCAGTTTATATATCACATCCTTTTCTTTAAAGCAGAAAACCGGCTTCCCTGCCATGGAATGCCGGTCTATTTGATAGCTAAAGATTCAAATCTTAATAATTCGCCTTTTTGGCTTAAAATGCCATAACATCGTCAATCTAAGAAATCCTTGAGTTTTTTACTGCGGCTAGGGTGTCGAAGCTTTCTAAGAGCCTTGGCTTCTATCTGCCGAATCCTTTCCCTTGTTACGTTGAACTCCCTGCCTACTTCTTCCAATGTACGCGCCCTACCATCATCCAGCCCAAAACGAAGGCGCAGGACCTTCTTCTCTCTTGGCGTCAGCGTATCTAATACATCCATAAGCTGCTCTTTGAGCATGGTAAATGCTGCTGCTTCAGCGGGTGCCGGCGCGTCATCGTCCGGTATAAAGTCTCCCAGATGACTGTCTTCTTCCTCTCCTATAGGCGTTTCAAGGGAAACAGGCTCTTGAGCGATCTTCATGATCTCCCTCACCTTTTCTTCCGGAATAACCATTTCTCTGGCTATTTCTTCCGGCTGCGGTTCCCTGCCGTATTCCTGCAGAAGCTGACGTGAAACCCTTATCAGTTTATTTATGGTCTCAACCATATGTACTGGAATTCGGATCGTCCTAGCTTGGTCGGCAATAGCCCTTGTTATCGCCTGGCGTATCCACCAGGTTGCGTAGGTGCTGAATTTATAGCCCTTGCGGTAATCAAATTTTTCTACAGCTTTTATCAAGCCCAAATTGCCTTCCTGAATAAGATCCAAAAAGAGCATACCTCGTCCGACATATCTTTTAGCAATACTGACTACAAGCCTCAAATTGGCTTCCGCCAGCTGTCTTTTGGCGTCCATGTCTCCGTTATCCATGCGCGTGGCGATCTCTATCTCTTGCTCTGCAGTCAACAGAGAGACTTTGCCTATTTCTTTCAGGTACATACGTACCGGATCGTCTATATTGATGCCCTCTGGAATGGTTAGCTCAATATCCGTTTCCGCAAGTTCCTCTTCTATCTCTGCAGCCATCTCGACATCATCTACAACGTCTATATTGAGATTTTCGAAAGTATCGTAGATCCTCTCGATTTGATCCGGCTCAAGCTCCGCCTCTTCAAAGGTATCCATAATTTCCTTGTATGTAAGTACGCCTTTGCTTTTTCCGGATTCGATAAGCTCATGGAGTTTATCTATGTGTATCTCAGGACTATTCAAACAGTAATTCCTCCCTAGAGTGATTTTATCTTCTGAAAACTGGCGTTTAACTCCTGTAGTTTCGCCGCTATTTCACTTCGCTTTTCCTTTGTAATACCTTCGTCTCTCAATAGCATCTTCAAAGCATTGATCTTTCGTTCTATTTCCAGCTGCCTCATGCGCTTAATACAATCCTGTATATATTTTTCGGAGTCATCCGTTAAAACCTCAGTTGAAAGCGCTATGGCAGCCAGCCCTGTCTCGTCTTTGTCTTCAAAGCTATCCAGTATATCGGGTGCAGTAAAGCCCTCGTGAAGCATAGAGTATACACGTTTGTATACCGGGTGCTTTATCATATCGTCGCTGCCATTTTCAGTAACTTTTTCCATGTGCCCCGAAGCCGCCAGCGATAGTAGTTTCATTTCAAGGAACTCGTATTCATCCTGTTTTTTTGTGGTCTTAACATGAATATTATTCCTTTTATCAGTGAACATATTCACCGCGGAGGTTTTCGTTTGAAGCCTATTATACTGCTCTTTTAATGCCTCTTCAGAAAATCCGGTTTGCACCTTGAGCTTTTTCAGGCAACTCTCGGCTTCCAGTGCGTCTTTAGCCGATTTAATAAGCTCCAATGCCGCCCTCGCATATTCGGCCCGCTCAGCTGCAATGCTGAGTTTATATTTGCCTGAAAGTACCTGCATCCTGAATACAAGCGGATCCAGCGCGTTGTCCATCAGCTGTCCGTAAGCATCCAGGCCATTTTTTATTATATATCCGTCGGGATCGTCCCCTTCAGGTATACATATCACCTTCGTAATCAATTTCTGTGCATTTAATATATCGATAGCCCTTTCAGTTGCCTTAATACCGGCTATATCACCATCATATGATATATATACTTTGTCGAAATACCTTTTCAACAACCTCCCCTGCTCCGGCGTTATCGCTGTACCAAGCGTTGCAACTGCGTTCTTTACGCCGTTTTTACTGAGAGATATAACATCCATATATCCTTCGACCAATACCGCGTGTCCTCTGTTTACATCCTTTGCGATACTGTTCAGACCAAACAAATTCTTTCGTTTGTTAAATATCCCACTGTCTGCGGAGTTTATATATTTCGGCAGGCTGTCATCCATAACCCTGCCACCGAAACCAATGACTCTTTTTCTCGTATCGACTATCGGAAAAATCACCCTGTTGCGGAACATATCATAGGTCTTATTGTTCTTGCTCACTGCCAGTCCTGCTTTTAGCAGCAAGCTTTCAGAGTATCCTTTAGCTTTCATGGCATTCATCATTGCCTGCCAATCATCCAAGGCAAATCCAATGCCAAACTTTTTTACCGTTTCCTTGTCTATTCCTCTCTTTTGCAGATATTCACGTGCTTTTGACGCACCTTCCGCATCCAGATTTTTTACAAAGGTTTTTGCCGCTTCGCGCAACAGCTCATATACCTGCTTGTCGTCTTGCTTTTTAATATATTTTATATTTTCCTGCTGCGGCATCGGCAGATTTATCCGGTCTGCCAAAAACTCAGCCGCCTCAAAGAACTCCAAGTGTTCTATAGATTCTACGAATTTCAAAACACTTCCGCCGGCCTGACAGCCAAAGCAATAATAGAATTGCTTGTCCATATCGACCGAAAACGATGGTGTCTTTTCATTATGGAACGGGCATAGACCCCAAAATTTTCTGCCATTTTGTCTCAGGCTGACATATTGTGAAACTACTTCGACTATATCATTCTTATTTTTTAGCTCTTCGAGCCATTCCTGCGGCAGATGCTGTGACATTATCCCATCCTGTATACTCTTTGTTTATCTATGTTCGCCAAAACCAGCGCTTTTCCTTCTTGATAGCGCTAATTAATGAGGTGCCAGGATCTTGGTATAAAAAGGCTTTGGTACATTTTAACCGCGAACCTGTCGGTCATTCCCGCTATATAATCGCATACCGCTCTATCGATACCGTCCACATCGGCTATTCTTATATATTCCGTGCCCAAATCCGCCGGATTATCTTTATAGTACTTATATAAAGATTCTATAAGCCTCATTGCCTTCGTTTCTTCCTTTTTTGGCGGAGAATCCATTCCGTATACATTTTCAAACATAAATTTTCGCAGCTCAGCGGTGGTTTTTCCTATCTCTCCGGACATGGATACGCTGTCCTTATCCATGCTACTAACAATTACATCACGTATCATTGTATCTATCCTTTGTCCGTGCGTTTCTCCCAAAATATCTATACAATGGGCTGGCAATTGTTCCTGGCATATGACTCCGGCCCGCAAAGCGTCGTCTATATCATGGTTTATATACGCGATCTTATCTGCGAGAGCTACAGTTTTTCCTTCAAGAGTCGATGCGTTTCCTGATGTCCGATGGTTCAAAATACCGTCCCGAACCTCAAAAGTAAGGTTTAATCCTTTTCCGCCATTCTCCAAAACCTCTACTATACGCAGGCTTTGCTCATTATGGCGAAAGCCTCCGGAAAGATCGTTTAGTACCCTCTCACCAACGTGCCCAAACGGCGTATGTCCCAGGTCATGGCCGAGGGCTATAGCTTCGGCAAGGTCTTCGTTCAGCTTGAGTGCTCTAGTTATTGTCCTGGCAATCTGGGCAACTTCAAGCGTATGGGTGAGTCGCGTACGGTAATGGTCTCCTTCCGGCGAAAGGAAAACCTGGGTCTTATGTATAAGCCGGCGAAAAGACTTACTGTGGATTATCCTGTCCCTGTCACGCTGAAACTCCGTGCGGATGTCGCAAGTCATCATTGGATACTGTCTGCCCTTTGACGCATTACTCTTTGCAGCAAATGGAGAAAGCCCATTTTCAATCAGAACATATGCATCTTTCAGCATCCGATCCCTTCCTTTCCCGAACCCATATATATATACTACGAAATTCTTCTTTTTCCTTCATAATTCTTAAAAAAATAGCATTTATTTTATATAATTAGTTTTTTATCCTGAATTTATTCCTATTAATGGAAATATAGCTACACAAAAAAAGCCGGGGTTTGATCCCCGGCTTTTTGTCACCATCTTACGCGACTTTTTGCAGCGTCTCACCGTTATCAAAAATCTCCCAAGTACCGGACACTCCATTGACAGCGGTCCCATATATAGTTATCTTTTTGG
>JAVBOF010000069.1:0-3715 GCA_031550915.1 Eubacteriales bacterium
AATTACACGCGGGATTCATAGTAAATGCTGGCGGCGCAACTGCCGGGGATATAAAATCGCTGATGGAATATATCCAAAAGAAGGTTTTTGAAGATTATGGCATTATGCTGCACCCGGAGATCAAATTTATTGAAGAATGACATTTGGAGAAAAGGATATATTGAAATTATTCGCGGACTACCATACCCACACAAAATATAGCCATGGTAAGGATACTATAGAGGAAAACGTGTTAAAAGCTCTGTCTATGGGGCTGAAACGTATAGCTGTAACGGATCATGGGCTTGGGCATATTGCTTTTGGATTAAAGAGGAAGCATGTACTTGACGCGCGCAATGAAGTGGACGAGCTTAGGGAAAAATATGAGGGTCAAATAGATATACTGTTTGGTATCGAAGCGAATATCCTGAGCATGGAGGGCAATACAGATGTTTACCCTGAATATGAAAGATACTTTGATATCATACTTTTGGGTTATCACCGATTCGTAAAATTCTCGCTTTGGAAAGATTTCCGCTACTTTGTTTTCAAAGCTCCTAGAACCAAGCAGATGAAAGCTTACGAAAACATGACTAAGATTACCACACAAGCTATCAATAAGGCGATTAGAAATAATCGTATCGATATTATAACGCATCCCGGCGAATATCTGAATGTGGATTACAAGCTGCTTGCCGCTGAGGCCGCAAAGCACGGTACCGCGCTCGAGATCAATTCAAAACATGCGCGAATGAGCGTTTTGGATGTCAGGGATGCCGCCAAAGAGGGAGCCGTATTCGTTATCAATTCCGATGCGCACAGGCGTTCGGAAGTCGGGGAATGTAGCTCCGGTATAAAGCTTGCGGAGGAAGCCGGCCTTGGCCCTCACAATGTTTTGAATGCAATCGGGTGCAGCTTTGGGCTTGTTTCCGAGGGCAGGAAACCATTTATTTTTGGAGGCGATGAGAAATGAGGTTTGTAATACTTACCGGGCTTTCCGGTGCGGGTAAATCTACAGCGCTGCGCAGGATGGAAGATTTGGGATATTTTTGTGTTGATAACCTTCCGCCGCTGCTGATCCCGGGTTTTGCTAAATTCCTTATTTCTAATGCGAGCCAGGTGGAAAAAGCGGCAGTTGTTGTAGACGGGCGCTCGGGAGATATGCTGGACTCAATGTCTACAGCAATACGGGAACTTGAGGATGAAGGTATACGTTACGAGGTGTTCTTTTTAGATTCTGGTGATGAATACCTTATCCAGAGGTTTCAGGAGACCAGAAGGCCGCATCCGTTTTGCCGGGACGGCTCCGTGGAGGAAGGCATACAAAAGGAGCGAATTGCGCTTGGTATGCTGCAGGATATAGCAAATAACGTAATAGACACGAGCACATATAATCTAAAGCAATTATACGAAGCCATAGACAGGATATTCGGGGAATCAGACGACGATGACAGCATATTGATTCTTGTTAGTACATTTGGATTTAAGCGCGGCATACCTGTTGACGCTGATATGATATTCGATGTCCGTTTTTTGCCGAATCCGTTTTATGTTGAGGAATTGAAGCCATATTCAGGGAAGAACGATATAATAAAAAAATATGTGATGGAATTCCCGCAAACTGCTGAATACCTTGAAAAGCTTGCGGATATGGTAAGGTTTTTAGTGCCGCTATACGGCCAGCAGCACAAGAGCACTGTAAGGATTGCGATTGGATGTACCGGCGGCATGCACAGGAGTGTTGCCGTCGCTGAGCTGCTCTATCAAAAACTAAAGGTCGAAGGCTTTAGGATGACTATAGTCCACCGCGATATAGGTATCGAAGAATAGACGGTTCTTTTTTCTTGGAGGTCTGCATTGTCCTTTTCTTTTCGGGTCAAAGAAGAAATGATGAGAGAAACCGCCCAAAAACACTGCTGCGGGATGGCGGAGCTTTGCGCTTTTATCTGGCTTTCCGGTAGCTTGCATAAAAAAGCTTCCGGACTTTCACTGGGCGTCGAGGCAGATGGAGAAGCCGCGGCAGAGCGGATTTACGACCTTTTGATGAGAGAAGTTGGAATTGATGCCGAGGTATCTATAAAAAAGAGGAGGCAATTGAACCTCCGCGACCTATATCTTATTAATATCGAGGGTGCGGACAGCGTTGAAAAATGCCTGAAAACAGTAGGTATACCCAAGAACATATTCTTTTCTGGGAAAAATATCAGTTCAAAGACGGTGAGCAAAAAATGCTGCAAAAAAGCTTTTTTGCGGGCAGCGTTCATCACTGCTGGAAGTCTGTCTTCGCCTGAAAAAAACAATCATCTGGAATTTGTTCTTAAAACGGAGGGCGCCGCCAAAAGGCTTTTGGAACTATTGGATTTTTTTGAATTAAATGCCAGGAAAATAATACGAAAGGGAAATTATGTGTTATACTTAAAGGACGGAGAACGTATTTTAGATTTCTTCGCCTTAACCGGTGCACATTCAACGATATTGGAGATCCACAATCTCAGGATCGTCAAAGAAGTTCGCAATAATGTAAACCGTGCGGTCAACTGTGAGACGGCAAATATTCAAAAAACCGTCGACGCTGCAATGAATCAAATAGAAAGCATACACAATATTTCAAGCACTATTGGGCTGAGAAAGCTGCCTCCTCAACTGTTTGAAATAGCAGAGCTCAGGCTTAACAACCCCGAAGCTTCGCTAAGTGAGCTTGGAGAAATGCTGGATCCTCCTTTGGGAAGATCCGGAGTAAACCACAGGTTAAAAAAGATAATAGATATTTCGGATAAAATAAAAAAACGGAAAGGAAACGAAATATGACACATAAGATTCTTGTTATTAAAAACGAGGAAGGCCTTTCTTCGCAGCCTGCTGCGAAATTTGTCGATACGGCAAGCCGGTTTTCATCCGTGATAACGATCGAAACGGGCAATAAGAAGATCAACGCAAAGAGCATTATGGGATTATTGTCGCTGAATGTTAAAAAGGGCGGCAAAATACATGTTTTTGCAGTCGGTGATGATGAGCAGGAAGCTTTGGCAAAGCTAGACAAGCTCGTTGAAAATGAATTTGCGGATGAAAGGCACTGGAAGAAAGACTGATTATACACCGATTTACTTTCCAAATGGCTTGTATCGGTCTCAGGCATATTTAAGAATGCTTATATAAGTGCGTATATCCATATTTATATGCCTATTTGCATTCCGAGGAGGCCATTAACCTCTGCGTTATACTGAACTTGCAAGCGGATGTCGGATGATCTGTCCGGCGAGTTTTGATTATTATAAACGGCCTATCTAGGCGCGCGGTGCGCGCCGCTTAATATTTTGGAGGAAATAAATTGTTTACCCATTTACATGTACATACTGAATATTCGCTGCTTGACGGTGCTGCAAGGATTCGGCAGCTTATCGCCAGATGCAAGGAATTGGGCATGCAGAGCCTTGCCATTACAGACCATGGCGCAATGTATGGCGTTGTAGATTTTTATAAGCAAGCACTGCAGCAGGGAATTAAACCTATCCTTGGATGTGAAGTATATGTTGCGCCGGGAAAGATGACTGACAAAGAGGGAAAAGCCGATAAGGATTATTCTCATTTCATTCTGCTGGCTAAAGACCAGCAGGGCTACAAAAACCTGATGAAACTCAGTACTTTGGGGTTTACCGAGGGCTTTTATTACAGGCCTCGCATAGATTACGATACCCTCGAACGTTATTCCGGCGGGTTGATCGGGCTTTCTGCGTGC
>JAVBOF010000115.1:0-8061 GCA_031550915.1 Eubacteriales bacterium
CCACGCACTCATTTTTCTATTTTTCATTGTATTATTCTGCATTTCCATCCGCTTTGGTCTCCTTTTCTTTCTTTTTTGGCAAAACCTTCGAAACGAGGTTTACAACTGCCCCCAGCAATGCACGTTTGATTATTCCCGATATTATAAAGAATCCGACGCCAAAGAATAGCAGCCCAAGCCCTGCAAATGCCATAGGCACGTTGCTGAATATCATTATAAATTCTCTGAATATAAAATCGACATTTATTACCGCAAAGAGAAAAACCAACAGCCCGGAAACGGCTATAGCCACCGCTACCGCATAGAAAGCGAATACGATTATTACAAACGCAAGATAGAGCGGAAAGATGACGCCAATGCCGGCGGCACCTGCCCTCAAAGCGGACGCAACGGCGTTAACGGTATTACGCAACGACGTATGCTCCTTGGCCTTCTTAACACTGGAAACCAGCTTGTATTCGTTAGCTATCTCCTCAGGCGAGCCAAGCTTGCGGCATATCTCATCCTCATTTTCCCCCGACTGAACGGCAAAATCAAAATGTTCATTATAATCCGCCAGTATTTCTTTCTTTTCTGTATCATCCAGACTCTTTAGCTGTTGTTCCAATAGCCTGAAAAACTCTGTTCTGTTCATAACGCCACCTCCGAAATAGATTTCTGCACGCTCGAAACAAATACTTCCCATTCCTCCAACTGCTCTGTATAAGCGTTTTTGCCCGTATCCGTCAGCTTATAGTATTTACGAGGCGGCCCTTCAGATGATTCCATCAAATAGGTTTCTACAAAACCATCCTCCTTCAGCCTTTTGAGCAAGGGATAGATCGTGCCTTCAGAAATCTCGATGTTTCGTGAAATGGAGCTGATAAGCTCAAACCCATATCTGTCTCTAACGGATAAGAAGCCCAAAACCAGCATCTCAAGCACACCTTTTTTGATCTGTGCGTTCAATATGAAATCTCCAATCCAATCTTTGTATCTATACTATATCACACGGTATATTATAATGCAATATAGCTAAATAAATTTTTTTCTTCCCTTTTACCGCATCACTTAAAAACGATGTTCCGCTGTATACGAAAACTTATGAAGAAGAGAACCGAGTCTACAACAATTTTAACTAAGGTCGGTGCAAAGCCGGTTATATTATTCAATACCTGCACAAGCAGAAAAGATACCAACATCTGTATAAAGGCCAAAATATAGTATTTTGCCATAGTCTTGCGAATAGAGCCTTTTTTACCGAATACGATGTTTTTGTTTGTAAGGTAGTTAAATAGCGAAGACAAAACACGCGCGGATATCGTACTATATAAAATCTTTTGATCCAACCCCAGATACAGGGTGTTGAGAAATATCGAGAACAAGACTATATCTACTACCGCGGAGAGTGCGGAACTCAGAGCGAATTTGAATAGCTGCCGGTAAATTAGGAAGGAATCACGAATCGGATTGAAATGTGATGAAGCGTTGCCTTCAAGGTATACCGTGGCGATAATGCTCTCCTTAATCTTGATCTCCCTTCTGGAAGCCTCCATAAGCATATTCATCTCATATTCGAAGCGCTCGCCGTCCAATTCAAGCATCTCCCTTAGAAGGCAATATGGAATACCCCTTAATCCTGTCTGAGTATCCTTCACCTTTACACTTGTAAATATCTTAAAGAGGAAAGCTGTAAGAGTATTGCCAAAGCGGCTCTTAAAAGGCACATCTTTACCGGAAAAATCCCTGCTTCCGAGCCAGATCGCGCGTTCATCACTCTTTAGCCCTGCCGCAATCTTCATAATGTCATCCGGCCTATGCTGCCCATCGGAGTCCACTGTTATCACGCCGGAGCATTCCATATTTTCACAGAGGATGTGGTTGAAGGCGGTTTTAAGTGCCCTGCCCTTGCCCTGATTGACTGTATGTCTCAATACAGTGCAGTTTCCCCTGTTTGCTATGTCTGTAAAGATATGCCGGTATCCGTCTCCGCTGCCGTCGTCAACCACGATGATCGTTCCGGAAAAACAACCGCAAAGCTGCCCGATCAATTCGGGCAGCTTATTATCTGGTTCCAAAGACGGAATTACAATTACGGGTACGGTCTTCAATAATTATTCATCCTCGTCCGCTTCTTTCTTTGCGTGCTCGATGACCTTCGCCGCCAGTTGTCCGGGCAGCTCTTCGTATCTTTCAAACTGGATGCGGAAAGTACCCCTGCTTTGGGTCATTGACCGTAAGTCCGTTGCATATTTGACCATTTCACTCATCGGTACCTCTGCAACTACCTGCTGGCTTCCGTCATCCTGAGGGTTCATCCCCAAAATACGCCCGCGCCTGCGGTTCATATCACCAATTATATCGCCCATGTATTCATCCGGTACGTTGACCTCGGCCTTTCCAATCGGCTCGAGCAATACAGGGTTCGCGGCAGCACATGCCGCTTTATAGGCAAGCCTTGCCGCGGATTTGAACGCTACTTCTTTGGAATCCACCGGATGATATTTCCCGTCATATAGGGTTGCCTTTATACCAACCATCGGGTATCCAGCCAAAACTCCGCGCTGCATAGCTTCTTTAAGCCCTTTTTCAACAGCCGGAATATATTCCCTCGGCACAACGCCGCCAACAATCGCGTTTACAAATTCGTAGTCGGATGAGCCGTCCATGATAGGTTCAAATCGCATCTGCACGACACCAAACTGTCCCGCTCCGCCTGATTGTTTCTTATGCTTGCCTTCTGCTTCGGCCATTTTGCGGATAGTTTCGCGGTATGCGACCCGCGGCGCTTCCAATGCGGCTTCTACGCCAAATTTATTCTTCAGCTTTTGGCAAACTACCTCTATATGCATCTCTCCCATGCCGGAAAGCAGCGTATCGCCCGTTTCGGCATTCTTTTCAACTTTAAATGTAGGATCCTCTTCTTCCAATCTATGTAGACCGGCAAAAACCTTATCCTCATCGCCTTCCTTCTTTGCGGATACCGCAAGCGATATACAAGTTTGCGGGAAATCAAGGCCATCGAATTCAATCGGGTTCGCGGCATCGCAAAGCGTGTCGCCTGTCGTAGTATATTGAAGCTTCGCAACCGCGCCGATATCCCCGGCACTCAGCTTATCGACATTGATTTGCTTCTTGCCGCGCATCAGATATATAGTGCCTACCTTTTCGCTCTTCTCTGCCTGAGTATTATACATCGTCATATCGCTGGTCAGCTTGCCGGAATAGATTTTGAACAACGAGAGCTTGCCGACGAACTGGTCGGCAACGGTTTTGAACACCTGAGCCGAAAACGGCTTGGATTCATCGCATTCGCGTGTCTCTGTGTTTCCAGTCTTCGTGTTTTTGCCTTCCTTGGCGGGGATATCCGCCGGCGAAGGCATGTAGTTTATTATTTTATCCATTAGTGTATTGACGTTTAAATTCGGCGCAGCGGCGCTGCAGCAAACCGGGACGATCTTTCCGGAACAAACGCCCAAGCGAAGCCCCTTGTTTATCTCATCTTCGGTCAGTTCCGTGCCTTCAAAGAATTTTTCCATCAGCGCGTCGTCGCTTTCGGCAGCCGCCTCAATAACGGTCTCCCTGAAACCTTCGGCGTCGCTTTGCAAGGCGGATGGCACTTCGGCATCCTTAAAGCCTTTTCCGTCAAACATCTTCGCTTTCATGGAAATTATATCAACATAGCCCTTGAAATTTTGGCCTTCCATTATAGGTATCTGTATCGGGGCGATAGCAGTGCCATACTTTGCCTGCAACTGCGATACCACCTTCATATAGTCTGCATTTTCTCTGTCCATCTGGTTTACAACAAACATTCTCGGCATCTTCTTTACCGCGCAGTTCGACCATGCCTTTTCCGCGCCAACGACAAGGCCGGATACAGCGCTGACTACAATAACTGCACCGTCAGCCACATGCATAGCCTGCACCATTTCTCCAACGAAATCAAAGAATCCGGGTGCGTCGATCACGTTAACTTTATAACCGGAATACTCAAAAGGCGCAACAGCCGCGCTGATGGATATCTGGCGTTTTATTTCCTCTGGGTCATAATCACATACGGTGGAACCGTCTTCCACTTTTCCTATCCTATCAATCGCTCCGGCGTTAAAAAGCATCGCTTCCGTAAGCATCGTCTTTCCATCGCCGCCATGTCCAACAATGGCGATATTACGTATCTGGCTGGCACTATAGTCCTTCATGAAGTATCCCCCTTGTGTTCTTTATAGGTATCGGAAACCAGGCAATTGCGTTATTGCTCAGCACCCAAAACCATTTTACACATTAGAATAAGAAAAATCAAACTATAAAAACCAAATTAGCGAATTTTGTTTCCCCGTTTATCTTATCTTTTCAAAAAGCACATAACTGCCCGAACATCTTCAGAAAATAGGTATAAACCGGCGGTATTTTCCCCATAATCCTTAACATAGGACGACTGCCTTATAAAATAAAATGATAAATCTGCAAATTATACGGTATTTTTTTTGGTATAAGGGGCAAAAATATCTAACGGAGGTGGAATTTATGAATTTTAACAATTACCATGATAATCGCAACAGGGGTTGGAAAAAGAAAGTTTTGAATTTTTTGGACAAGCGGGGCTTTTATGTGGTGCTGGCTATTTGCCTCGTCATCATCGGCGTGACTGCGTATGTGACGCTTTCACAACCGGGCGAGGATCTGCAGGCACAGGAGGATCCGTACAAGCCGGTACAATACGTTGAAGGAGGCGGGCTTGCAGATCAGTCAACGCCATTGCCTACTTACGGCTTTACGATATCTCAAAGCACGCCTATGCCCGAACTAGCGGCGGTCACCCCGACGGCCTCCCCCAGTCCAAGCGCATCCCCAAAACCAAAGCCCCAGCTGGAAAGACCTGTAAACGGTGAGGTGACAGTGCCGTTTGCGGATAGTTCTCTGGTATATAACAAAACGCTTGCCCAATGGGCGACCCATCGAGGAATCGATATCCTTGCTGCCGAAGGTACGGAAGTTAAAGCCGTATCCGGAGGTACAGTAGAAAAAATTGCCGAAGACGCATTGCTTGGTATAACGGTTGCTCTGCGGCACGAAAACGGGAACCTTAGCATCTACTCTAATCTAAATAAGGATTTGAAACTGAAAGAAGGCGCCAAACTCAAAAAAGGCGATGTAGTCGGCATCATCGGTCAAACAGCCATTGCAGAGCTGGACGAAGGAGCGCATTTACATTTTGAATACTTTGTTGCGGATAAAGCCGTGGATCCGCTTAAATACCTGTCCGGCCTTAAGTTGACAGCCGAACACGGTAGCTGAAAGATAAACAGACGATTATCATATAAAATAGCTATAGCCGGAAACGCACTGAAGCGCTTCCGGCTCTTTGCCAATAACACCAATTATCATGATTTCAATGCTTTCAAGCACTCTGTTCCATAATGAGCTTGTCCGCAACCAAGGCTATAAATTCGCCGTTTGTCGGCTTATCGTTCTTGGAATAGATGTTGCACCCAAACACCTGATTGATGTTTTCCATCTTTCCCCGCGTCCATGCGACTTCAATTGCATGGCGGATAGCCCTTTCTACTTTGCTAGCGGATGTGTTGAACTTTTTGGCGATACCCGGATATAGTTCCTTTGTGATCCTATTTATGATATCCTGGTTTGCCACAACCATTCTGATGGCCTCGCGCAGAAAATGGTATCCCTTGATATGCGCAGGTATGCCGATAATCAGGAACACGCTCGTGATTTTTTCGTCCAGAGACCGCATCATTGTCGGGGAATCGAACGTGACCGAAACTTTGGGCGTCGAAAGCTGGCCGGTTATCTCCAGCATACGCTTGTACAAAAGCTCCAGATCAAAAGGCTTTACCATGTAATATTTCGCGCCCAGTTCACACGCCCTACGGATCATATTCTCCTGCCCGAGCGCAGAAAGGATGATGACCTCGGGCTTCTTTTTGAACTCCTCGGTTTCCAGTTTTTCTAAAACACCAAAACCGTCCATCTGAGGCATAATGATATCCAGGATCAAGATATCGACCTCCGTTGTTTTTAGGAGTTTTATCGCCTGAACGCCATCACCAGCCATCCCGACGACCTCAGTATTCTGTTGTTTAGAAAAATACTCCTTAAGTATGTTTCTTAGCTGAGGATTATCTTCCGCCAACAAAACCTTGATTTTCTCCGCCATAATCTACCTCCCACTTTCCTCTCTTTGTCGAATTTTGTCTATAAACGTCGTATATTGGTAAAATTAGAAATTATTAACATTCATGTGATGATTTTATCACAATAAAAAACGAAAAGCAATAAGATCGAGTACTTTTTTATATTAATTTAGTACAGAATAAAAAGTCATAAATTCCATAAATATATGTTATTGGGTTATAATGTCTGTAGATTTATCTGCAATCAATTCATATTTGCATAAAGCTGTAATATCTTGATATGTTTTGATGATATACATATACCATTCTGTATTATTTTTATCAACCGTTAACTTTGTTGCTTTTTGCGCGGGCATCCTTGTTCAATATCTTTTTTCTCATACGTATAGACTTGGGAGTTACTTCAACAAGTTCGTCATCCTTAATGAATTCAAGCACCTGCTCAAGGCTGAATATGACCGGTGGAGTCAGCCTCAAAGCTTCATCCGATCCGGACGCGCGCATATTAGTCACGTGTTTCTTTTTGCATACATTCGCGACAAGATCCTCCGCTTTGGCGTTCTCGCCTACGATCATGCCTTCATATACATCGGTCGCAGCGTCAATAAAAAGCTTTCCGCGCTCCTGCGTATTATACAGGCCATATGCGGTCGCAGCTCCGGTTTCATGCGCAACTATCGATCCGCGCAGCCTTTGGGGTATATCCCCTTTATACGGCTCATATCCATGAAAAATATGGCTCAAGATTCCGTACCCTTTGGTATCGGTCAGAAATTCCGAGCGGTAGCCCATCAGTCCGCGCGCGGGTATCAAAAACTCAAGCTTTGCACCCTCGTTTTCGTTCACCGTCATATTCTGTAGTTCCGCCCTTCTGGATCCAAGCTTTTCCATAACCGTCCCTATGTAATCTTCCGGTACGTCAAGCATCAACAGCTCTATTGGCTCATGCCTCACTCCACCGATATCCTTGTATATTACCTGCGGCCTCGAAACCTGAAATTCATATTCCTGCCTCCGCATCATCTCGATTAAAATGCTTAGATGCAGCTCTCCCCTGCCGGAAACCTTGAAGATATCTGGCGAATCCATCTCCTCCACGCGCATGCTGACATTCGTTTCGATCTCTTTAAAAAGCCTTTCTCTCAGATTCCGTGAGGTAACATACCGTCCCTCTTTGCCTGCAAAAGGGCTATCGTTGACCATAAACATCATTGATACCGTAGGCTCGTCGATATCGACAAACGGCAAAGCTTCCACTGCATTTTCATCGCATACCGTCTCACCGATGTTTATATCATCTATGCCGGAAACTGCAACGATATCCCCGAACGCGGAGCTGTCGCATTCCACTCTCTTTAGTCCGTCAAAGGTATACAGCCTGGATATTTTAACTTTTTCTTCATTGCCATCCGCCCTGCAAAGCACAGCGTTCTGGCCTTTTGATATCTTTCCGCGCTCTATCCTTCCAATTCCAATCCTGCCGACATACTCATCATATTCGATATTGCTTATCAAAAGCTGCAGCGGCTTATCCTCGTCTCCGTCGGGCATGGGTATGTGCGAAACGATTGTGTCGAACAAAGGCTGCATATCCCCTTCAGACGCCTTATAGTCCTCAGATGAGAATCCATGCCGAGCCGAACAATATATTATAGGAAAGTCCAGCTGGTTATCCTCGGCTCCGAGTTCGATAAAAAGCTCTAAAACCTCGTCAACGACTTCCATAGGCCTGGCATCGGGACGATCCACCTTGTTGACAACAACAAGCGGGATTTTCCCCAGCCCAAGCGCCTTCTTCAGAACAAATCTGGTCTGCGGCATACAGCCTTCAAATGCGTCGACAACAAGCAAAACCCCATCAACCATCATAAGTATACGCTCGACTTCGCCGCCAAAATCAGCATGTCCCGGAGTATCGACAATGTTT
>JAVBOF010000006.1:0-14986 GCA_031550915.1 Eubacteriales bacterium
GAAGCGATCTGCTTGTTTTTATTTTGGGAAAGTAGTTCCAAATATTCATTTATAATTGTATAAAGGTCTTGGTCATCATACCCAAGTTGTTTGAGTTGGATACCCAGGCATTCTTTCAAATTCCTCGCGCCTATTCCATACGGCTCGAGCTGATGAAATATATCAAGACAGCGGGATATTTGTTCCTCGCTTGTATGCAGCTCAATTGCGATATCCTTTATATCGCAATCCAAATAGCCGCTTGGCAATATACATTCACACATATATCTCAAAATTTCGGCAGTCTCCGCATCCACGCTCAAACATCCGATCTGCTCAAAAAGATGTTCCTTCAGCGTAGTTTCTGATTCAATATCATAATCCGGCGTTTCTTTTTTTTCATAGGGCGACGCATTGTCGGGGGCATCTTCTTCACGCAGGCTCGCATAATAAACAGCCCCAGACATGGATAATTCGTTGAATTCGGGCGGACGGCATTCCAAGAATGGGTTTTCGTCTATCTCGCTATTTATTTGTTCCCATAATTCCTGCGCGGGTAATTTTAAAATTTCAAGTGAACGCCGTATCTCCGTTGTAAGTATAAGCCGTTGTTCTAAATTTTGCTGCAGTGAAAAACCAAGGTCCATGAGATGCTCCTGTTGCCTATGAATAGATTGATTTGGATGCTATATTATAACTTCTTGAGCCAAAAAAGTAAATGCAAAGGTAAATAATGTTTTACCCGTTTGTCACACTTGTTTTGTTCTCAGAACACATTTCCGCCATAATCCAGCCTTAGACTTTCTTTGTACAAAAGGGTGACAAATTTCCGGGAATATGTTAATAATTATTAATAAACTATTAAGGAGGAAAATAATAGATGAAAAAAGTTATTACTGGCGTTATGGCCTTAGCATTAATCTCAACGATGGCATTTGGACTTGTGGGTTGCGGAAAAGGCAAAGAGGAAGAGACTCAAAAACCTTCCATGGAGCCCACCAAGAGCATTGAAAGTGTAGAAAGCACAATCGTTCCGATCACTACACCAGATGCAGCGCCCTCAACAGAGCCAACAGAGCAGGTTGAAGCACCGGCGACTGAGGACGGCACCACCCCTTCGGAAACCAATGATGTGGGTGAAGACGATGCAACAGAGACCACTGAAGCAGGCGATGCTGCTGCTGAATAATTTACAAAAACTCTAACGATACCTGAAAAAAGAAACGCTCCTGCGTTTCTTTTTTATTCCAATCCAAAATAGCTCCGTATGTCCCCAGAAGAATACAACGATCCAAACGCACATACTATCCCGTCGCGTCCCGCTCTCTCTATGGCCTTTTGGCAGGCAAGCTTAACACTGGCGCAGGATTCCGCCTCAATTCCGATACCCGATAAATAGCCTGCAAGTATTTCCGCGGTTAAAGCTCTGACATTCTCCGGCTGCATCGTAAAAAATCTTTCAGCTATTGGTGCAATGGCATGCATCATACCTTTGTAATCCTTATCTGCCAGAACTCCGGATATAAAGGTTATCTTTTTGTCGGGGAAATAGAACATCAGATTCTCCGCGAGCAGCCTCACCCCTCCAACGTTATGGGCAACATCCAAAATAAACACAGGATCCTTTGAAAGTATCTCCATTCGTGCCGGCCACTTGGCCGAATACAGCCCTTCGCAAATAGCTTCATCATTTATATCAAAGCCCTTTTGCCTTAATATCTCCGCCGCCTCTACAGCGTTTGCCGCGTTCAGCTGCTGGTGCAGGCCGCAAATCCGTATCTTCAAATCATTATGATCCTTATACCCGAAAACCTGCATATCCAAACCTGAGTATTTAGTCTTGATATCCTTTTCATCTATTTCATGCAAATGCGAGCCAATATCCGCACATGCTGACCTAAAAACGGGTATAACCTCTTCATGCTGCGGCATAAGCACGGTATCGCCTCCAGGCTTTATTATCCCCGCTTTTTCAACTGCTATCTCACGTAAAGTTTCGCCTAACACTTCAACATGGTCAATATCTATTTTTGTGATGATCGAAACCTCGGCTTTGGATATGATGTTTGTGGAATCCAGCCTGCCGCCAAGACCCACTTCCAAAACACAGATATCGCAGTTCTGCTGTTTGAAATATAAAAAAGCCATTGCTGTTATAATCTCAAATTCTGTCGGACTTTCGCCGCCCATCTCCACCATATGCCTGACTTTTTCCTTGATTAATGAAATTAAAACGGCTATATCTCTCTTCGGTATTTTTTCATTGTTTACCTTGATCCTCTCAGAAAAGCTGTGTATATAGGGCGAAGTAAATAAGCCGGTTCTGTACCCGGCTTGTTGCAGTATATTCGCGACAAATGCTGCCGTCGAACCTTTTCCGTTGGTTCCGGCAATATGTACGAATTTCATTCCGTCCTGAGGGTCTCCTAACATGCGGCAGAGGTCTTTTATACGTTCCAGACCCAGCCTGCTTCCAAAAACCCTCGTCGAGGCAATAAAATCTCTGGCTTCCTTATAATCCATTTCTATCCTTCATGGCATCGTGATCAAAACAATCCTGTAATGCACCCATCATCTGATATATCGATATTGTTTGCCGCAGGCACCTTTGGAAGCCCGGGCATGGTCATTATCTCCCCGGTATAAGCCACAATATAGCCCGCACCCGAAGATACCTTGATATCGCGGACGTTTATATTATAGCCCTTCGGCGCGCCCAACAGGCTTGCATCGTCGGAAAATGAATACTGGGTTTTGGCTACACATATGGGAAGCATATCCAATCCGATTCTTTCTATTACTGCTATCTTCTTTTTAGCTTCTGCAGAAAAATCAACGCCGTCCGCCCCGTAGATCTCCCGAGCAATCATGCCCACTTTATCCTCTATCTTCATATTTAGGTCATATAGTGGCTTAAACCCACTATTATTTTCCTCACACAGCGCTACAACGCTTTTTGCAAGGTCTACCGCACCATCTCCGCCATTGGCAAATACATCGGAAACAATAGCTTCTATCCCCTTTGTCTCACATTTTTTCTTTAAAAGTGCCATTTCGGCATCCGAATCTGTCGGAAAACGATTTATGGCGACTACTGTTGGGAGTTTATACTTTTTAATATTATCCAAATGCCTGTCTAAATTGGAAAAGCCCTTATCCAGCGCATCCAGATCTTCTTCACCGAGTTTATCCTTTTGTGCTCCGCCATTGAATTTTAATGCGCGGACAGTGGCGACCATAACAACAACGTTCGGTTTTATTCCTGCATACCTGCACTTTATGTCAAAAAACTTCTCCGCTCCCAGATCCGCTCCGAATCCAGCTTCTGTAACACAATAATCCGCTATTTTCATGCCGATACTCGTAGCAATTATGGAATTGCATCCATGTGCGATGTTACCGAACGGTCCGCCGTGGATTATTGCGGGGGTATTCTCCAGCGTTTGTACTAAATTTGGCTTTATAGCATCTTTCAACAGCAATGCCATGGCGCCCTGCGCATTCAGATCCCCAGCTGTAACGGGGTTTCCGTCCATATCATAAGCAACTAATATACGGGAAACCTTTGTCTTCAGATCCGAAAGTGAAGATGAAAGGCATAATATAGCCATAATTTCAGAAGCCGCGGTTATATCGAACCCGCTTTGTCGGACAAAACCGTCCCCCTTACCACCCATTCCAATGACTATATTTCTAAGGCTGCGCTCGTTCATATCCATGGTACGCCGCCATTCCACCCGTTTAGGATCGATCTTCAAAGTATTTCCCTGGTGTATATGGTTATCTAACAAAGCAGCAAGCAGATTATGAGCGGATGTCACTGCGTGAAAATCGCCTGTGAAATGCAAATTGATATCCTCCATTGGTAAGACCTGTGCATAACCGCCGCCTGCTGCGCCACCCTTTATACCAAAACAAGGGCCCAGCGACGGTTCGCGCAGCACGCAAACAGCGTTTTTTCCAATCGTATTCAGCGCCATAGACAGCCCCACATTGGTGGTCGTTTTTCCTTCCCCGGCCGGTGTCGGGTTAATGGCAGTTACAAGTATCAGCTTTGCGTTCTCCTTCTTTTGAAGCCTTTCCAAAATATCCGGAGATATCTTGGCCTTATACTTTCCGTATTGTTCTATCTCGTCCGGCTCTATGCCAAGCTTCCCGGCAATTTCTGTGATGGGAAGCATAATCGCCTGTTGAGCTATTTCAACATCCGATTTTAACTTTTTTCCTGTCTTTTTAGCCTCTTCTTTTAAATTGCCCATACCATCCACTCCAATAATATAATAGCAACACAATATTGCTTAACAGCACCAACAAGCGAGATAATAATATACCGGCAAAAATGCTTATATAAATTTGTCCATAACAATAATTTATCAGATTACAAACTGCAAAGATATATAAATTTTAAATATAGGGGATTCCCATATGGGTGCCGCTGTCATTTTATACATTCTACTGTGATTAGTCAGCTAAATGGTATATAATTGATATAAACTAAAATACTCTCAATGGAAGGAAGGTTAGTATGATCAACTCACTGGTAGCTTACACTCTGGAAATAGACGATATCGATCTTGCCATTGCAGAGATCGAAGCACAACTAGATCTGCCAAATAACACCAAAAAGAACACGGTCGGTATAATGGCCTGCAATTTTGAATTTGTAGAATCCGGTGCCGCAACGGCAATTGCCGAAAAGCTGCCTTTTGATGTTCTCGGCAGTGTTACGACTGCGCAAGCCGTTCCCGGACAGATAGGCGCGATGCTCTTAACTCTGTTGGTTTTGACAAGCGATGACATCGAATTCAAAGTCTCGCTCACCGATACATTGAGAGGAGATTTCAAAACATCCATTGAAAAATGCTATAGGAAATCGGTTGTTGATATGGAACGGTCTCCGTCGCTCGCAATAACGCTCGCGCCGTTTATGATGGAAAACTCCGGCGACACATATATGGATGTTTTTACGAATATCAGCTCCGGCGTCCCCTGCTTTGGCACCCTTGCGGTAGACGATAGCCCGGATTTTGCAAATTGTTTTACAATATTCAACGGCCAGCATTACAAAGACTGTATGGTTATGGCATTGTTGTTTGGGGATGTCAAGCCTTTATTTATAACTGCAACCATGTCAAAAGAGAAAATATTGGATAGCAGTGAAGCCATAATAACATCATCGGAAGGCCATATCTTAAAGGAAGTAAACAACCGTCCTTTAGCTGAGTTTTTTGAAGACCTTGGCTTGACCGAGGCAAGCGAAACGGCTTACGCCATGACATCTGTACCGTTTATGGTGGATTATAACGACGGCACTCCTCAGGTTTCCAAAGTGTTCATAGCTTTGAACGAGCAAAAACACGGGATATGCGCGGGTAAAATGCCCGAAGGTTCATCACTGTATATAGGTGTTTTTGACAAGGAAGATGTTTTATTGACGACCGGTAATGCCGTAAAGCAAGCTTTAGATAACAAAAACGCTTCAACCGTATTGATGTATTCATGCATTTCCAGAAACATGTCCCTCAGCGGAGACATGTTTGCCGAAATGGAGACCGTTAGCAATCTGCTGGAAAGCAACGCAAATTATATGATGGCGTATTCGGGCGGAGAGATATGCCCGACTGTAACGAGTACAAATATAACGACAAACAGGTTCCATAACAATACATTTGTACTCTGCGCTTTTTAACACAGACGGATAACATGGTCATTTGCCAATCAATCCATCAGGGGGAATAATGGAAACAGGGCACTATACCGAGGATCTCGAAAAGCTTTCGGGAGAGCTCGAACAACTGAGACTGGAAAACAAAAAGCTTTCCAGAGAGCTGCGTATGAACGTGAGCTATCTAGAAAGAATCAACAGAATGGTCGAAACAAAGGAGACCCTTCGCTCGGTTTTGGCAATATCTAACGCAAAACAGCGCGCGTATAACGATATGCTTCTGGAAAACTGCCAAAATATAATCTTTTTACTGGACGATGACGAAAAATTCGTTCTTTGTACAAAGGCTTTTTTGAATGCAACAAGCTCAAGAAATTTCAATTATATAAAGAATAAGACATATCGCGAAGTGTTTTACGAAATTCTGGGCACCGACATGACAGAAAAATTCATCCTATCTATTGATACCGTGAAATCCGGTAAAAAGGACGTTGTTTTTACCGAAAGCATAGACTTTGGCAACACGAATGGCGCGCGTATCTATAATATCGAGCTTATGTTGGTCGAAGGGCATCAGGGAGATGACGCAGGCATATCGGCAGGCATCCTTGCCGTATTCATGGATCAAACGGATATAATACGGGAAAAGGAGCGTTCTGAATCCGCAAACAACGCCAAATCGGAATTCCTCGCGGCGATGTCTCATGAGATAAGGACTCCTATGAATGCTATTTTAGGTATGTCTGAAATACTCAGCCGTAGCAGTCTCGATCCCCAGCAGCAAAAATACATATCAGATATAAAAAAATCATCCCAATCACTGTTATCAATAATAAACGACATACTCGATTTTTCAAAGATCGAAGCAGGTAAAATGGAGATAGTTAATACCGTATATAATCTGCCCGCAATGCTGGATAATTTACGATCTATTTTCCAGATGCTTTTTAAGGGCAAAATGCTTGAACTGCGGTTCCATATAGACGACAACTTGCCGGTGAACGTGTTGGGTGACGAAAACCGGCTTCGGCAGGTTTTAACAAACGTATTGTCAAACGGGCTAAAATATACAAACGAAGGTTATGTCGAATTCAATGTGTGGACGACTGCCGATCATAAATTGCGTTTTGATATAAAGGATACGGGCATCGGCATAAAACACGACCATATCGACAGGCTGTTTTTGCCTTTCGAACAGCTGGACCTTCAAAAGAATAAGAATGTCGTAGGTACCGGCCTCGGCCTAGCCATAAGCAAAAACCTGTGTGAACTTATGAACGGGCGGCTTTGGCTCGAAAGCGAATATGGCAAAGGATCGACCTTCTCACTTGAACTGCCGCTCGTGGCAGGAGACGATTTAGAACTTGAAAACAACGGTGGCGACGAAATCAAAGAATTCAAAGCACCCGGCGCAAAGGTGCTGATTGTTGACGATATAGAATTGAATCTGACCGTCGCGGAAGCGATGATGCAGATATTCGGAATAGACCCAGAACTGGCGTCAAGCGGCAAACAAGCTGTATCAATGGCAAGTACAAAGGAATATGATCTTATTTTTATGGATCAAATGATGCCGGAAATGGATGGAATCGAGGCAACGAAACTTATCCGTTCAATGGGCGGCTATTGCGAACATGTCCCTGTTATAGCTTTGACGGCGAACGTATTGAACGACGCCGAAAAGATGTTTTTGCAAAATGGTTTTAATGGCGTCCTCGCAAAGCCCATAGATATCCAGGAGCTTAATATCTGCCTTAGGCAGTTTCTTAATAAGCATCTTATTGTTTCTTAGCAGTCGTTGTATCGGCCCGTTGTAAATAATTAACGATATTATGTCCTCGTTATTAATGGATATGGTAGTACTCTCGTGAAAGGAAGTTATATTATGACAAACGCTATATTAGAGAACATTAAAGCCAGGAGGTCCTGTCGCGCATATACGGATCAGATGCCTTCAGACGAACAGGTACAAACCCTATTGGAGGCTGCGGTATCCGCACCAAGCGGAATGAATTTGCAGCAGGCACAGGTTATCGCGATAAAGAATAAGGAAATACTATGCGGTATCGAAGCCAGTATAATAGATACATTGAAGGCGAATAACGATACTGCCGCTTTAGAGCGTGTCAGCAAGGCAAACAACAAGATTTTTTATGGCGCTCCATTGCTTATAGTCATCGCTGCAGGAGACAAGATTTTGCCCGATATAGATGCAGGCGCATATGTGGAAAATATCGCCCTAGCTGCTACATCAATGGGCTTGGGCAATGTTGTAATAGCTAATACGAGGAATGCGTTTTTGGGGGAAAAGGCCGACCATTGGAAAAAGGTATTAAAATTCCCCGAAAGTTATTCGTTCAAGATATCCATCGCCGTTGGATACGCAGCAGACAGCGGTAAACAACACGAGGTGGATAGAAAAAGGATAACGGTGATAGAATAAAAATATGGCTGAAGAAAAAAACATACTCCATATACTTTGGACGAATTCAGAACTCCATACTTCCGAGCTGATGGTTTTAAACTATGCTACAAACGCCATGCTCCAAAAGCTGTGGGATGAGATAATAGTTATTATCTGGGGCAATACGGCAAAGCTTTTGGCGGAAAACGCCCATCTGCAAGAGCAGATGAAAGCGGCAATGCATGCCGGAGTAAAGTTTTCCGCGTGTGTAGATTGCGTTCGAAAGCTTGGCGTTGAAAAGGTTTTCAAATCGCAGAATATCGAGATAAAACCTTGGGAAGAAAAACTGACAGAGCTCATAAAAGAACAAAAACCGTTGCTAACCATATGATTTGAGCTGCGTGGTAAAGCTGATAGATATCGAGTTAACCATTTGAACAATTCGATCTGATGCATTACTTTTTGGGCTTTTATGGCATTCTTCTTGAAAATATAATTATTGACCAAAAAATTTGAAGCTGCGGGAGGATCGCATATGTTTAGTTTAAAAGATAAGGTCGCAGTCGTGACCGGCTCTGCGACTGGTTTGGGCAGAGGCATTGCAATAGCGCTAGCCAAACAGGGTTCGGCGGTGGCGATAACGGATAGGGACGGCGTCAACTTGAGCGAAAGCATAAGGCTTGTTAAGGAGCATAGCAAAGATGTATTTTCCTGCCCTATGGATGTTTCCGATGTGACGAAAGTGAATGATGCTATCGCAAGGATAGAATCACATTTTGGCAGGGTGGATATACTCGTAAACAACGCCGGCATCAATTCGTGTGAAAAAGCCTTGGAAATAGGCGAAGAGAGTTGGGACAGGCATTTTGATATCAACTTGAAGGGCGGGTTCTTCGCTGCACAGGCGGTCGCAAAGGGTATGATCGCGAGGGGCGGCGGCAGGATTATATTCATCTCCAGCCAAGCTGGCCTTGTTGGCAGGCCGGACCAACCTGCATATTGCGCAACAAAGGGCGCTATCGTAAATCTTGTGCGTTCTTTGGCAATAGATTGGGCAAAGCTGGGCATAACCGTCAACTCTATCGCTCCGACCTTTGTCTTGACGGATATTTGCAGGGAACGTATGCAAGACGAAAAGTGGGCCCAATGGGTGCTTTCTATGATACCGAAGGGGGAACTTGCAACTGTAGATGATATCGGCGCGGCAGTGGCATTTTTGGCGTCTGACGAGGCGCGCATGATAACGGGACACACTCTTGCAGTGGATGGCGGCTGGGTGGCCTGGTAAGCGAATAAAATCCGATATACAAAACTTAAGGCTCGTTAAGAGCCTTTTTTATACCGTCTGAGTATATTACCGGAATTCAGCATAGTCTATACCGAAATTTTCTGCTTTGCGGTACATTGTCCTTCGGCTTATACCCAGCGCCTCAGCGGCTTTTTTTAGATTGCCGCGATTCTCCTTAATGGCCTTGATAATTATATCCTTCTCCGCTTCCTTGATGTTTAATCCCGTAATTGGAAAGCTTTTCTCTTTGAAAGTATTATTATCATGCCCCGCCTTGCTTCCAAAATGTGAAGGCAGGTCGTATAGCTCTAAGGACGGAGGTTGGGCCACGTTTAAAGCACGTTCTATGATATTCTCGAGTTCTCGTACGTTGCCGGGCCAGTCATAATTCATCAGTGCAGCGTATACGTCCTCAGATATCTTGTTTACAGGTTTTTGCAGAAGAACCGCATACTTTCTGAAAAAATAATTAATAAGATCCAAAACATCTGTACCGCGATGCCTCAGCGCCGCTATGTTTATTGAAAAAACATTCAGCCTGTAAAAAAGATCTTCCCTAAAGGTTTTGTCTTCTATAGATTTCAACAGATCCTTATTGGTTGCCGCAATTATTCGGACATCCACGTCTATTGCGTTCTTTCCTCCTATGCGAGTTATATGCTTGTCCTGCAAAACGCGCAGCAGCATAACCTGTATATCGAGCGGCATATCTCCAATCTCATCCAAAAACAATGTGCCTCCGTTGGCAAGCTCAAACTTCCCCGGCCGGCCCTCTTTCCTAGCTCCTGTGAACGATCCGCCCTCATATCCAAACAACTCGCTCTCTATAAGCCCCCTTGGCAGAGCCCCACAGTTTATAGCCAAAAAAGGCCCCTCACGTTTATCGCTGTTATTATGTATAGCTTGCGCAAAAAGCTCCTTGCCGGTTCCGCTCTCGCCCGTCAAAAGCACGTTGGATGAGCTTCCGGAGGCTATTTTTGAAAGTCTTACAGCTTCGTTTATCGCAAGCGACGAGCCGATGATATCCTTGAAACTGTATAAGGCGCGCGATCCGGTCATCTTATTTACAAGGTCATGGATGAAACGTATTTCCTTCAACGTTATAACGTAGCCCGAATATGCGTCGTTATCCTTTATAAGCGTTGCGGAAAGGCTGCAAACTATGTTTTCATTCGGCAGCTCCAGATTGACTTCCTTGTCATAGATATTTTTTGAAAGCCTCTGAAGATCAAACAGTTTGGTATCATATATTAAAATGGAATGGATATGTTTGTTTATAACATCCCGATCTTCAATATCCAATATGGTTTTAGCCAGCGAATTTATATGAGTAACAAGGTTTCTATGGTTAACGACTATAAGGCCATACGATATCGAATTTATTGTAGCCGATAATTGATTGTTCATAACCTTGATTTCATTGATCGCGTAATGCATCTGTATCTCTTTTTCAATAGCGCCCGCTGCTGCAACTACCATGCCCAGCGTATGCAAATGAACGTTTTGGCTGTTGCCGGAAATACAAAGGCATCCCTGCAGATCACCGTTTCTATCCTTTATCGGCGCGGCGGAGCATGTCCAGTTTTTGCTTTGTTTGGTATAGTGTTCGTCCGCGCTTATCTGTATCTGCTCGTGCAAAAACAAGCAGGTACCGATGGCATTCGTACCCATGCTTTCTTCGCTGCGGTTTGCGCCCTCGATAAGAAAATTACTCTCGGCAGAATGCACCATATCCTCGTCGCCGATAAGCTTCAAAACGTATCCGTCCTTATCGCTTAACAGGACCACGAAACCGGAACCCCTGACAACATCGTATAGCGTTTGCATATAGTGGAACGCGGTATCTATCATAAGCTTGTTTTTTTCGATCCTTTTATCCAGTTCGCTGCCCTCCAGCATCTTTCCCCTCGCTTTTGGCACACTTACCGCATAAGATTTCGAACGTTTCCAAGATTCCAGTATGACAGGGCGTACATTTTTTTCATCAAATGTCTGCCCTTTAACAAAATTATTCCATGCCGCGCTTGTTTTCGCCATCTTTGCCAAATTATCCATTCGTCCGCCTTTCGTTAGCTTTTCATATCAGGTATAACAGAATCTATAAATCAAAAGCCCGTATAAAAATGAGGCATATCACTATGCCTCATTATATCATATAGATTTACGCAAGAAAAGACACATGTGTCATTTTGGCAAATTCGTTGTGTGCCATTTTGACACTCTGCTTGTCCGCACTATCAATGGCTGTGTATCGCCTTGTTATGCAGCGCCAGAAATGCCTCGGGTATTATCTCCGATACAGTCGGATGAGGATGTATCGTTTTGGCAACTTCTTCGTCCGTAGCTTCGAGGTTCATCGCCAGAGCGATTTCGGATATCATATTGGTTGCGTCGACCGCATAGATATGCGCTCCAAGTATTTCTCCGAGCCTTGCGTCTGTGATTATCTTTATCATGCCGCCGGTTTCACCCTCTACCATGGCTTTTCCGTTCGCCACGACCGGGAACTTGCCAACGCGTATCTCGCCGTATTTTTCTTTAGCCTGTTTTTCCGTTAAGCCTACCGCAGCTATTTCAGGCTGTACGTATATGCAGGAGGGTATGGCGTCATACTTCATTTTACTTTCCCTGCCGCATATATTGTCCACCGCGACCATGCCTTCCGCAGAAGCCGTATGGGCCAGCATAGATTTTCCGTTTACGTCTCCAATAGCGTAGATATTTGGAATATTAGTACGCATAAATTCATCCGTCACCACGGCTCCACGCTCCAGCTTAACACCTGCGCCCTCAAGGTTCAAGCCATCGGTATTGGGTTTGCGTCCAACGCTCATTAGTACCTGCGAGCTCTTAACGCTCAACTTTTTACCGCCCAGGTCATAATGGACCTTATCTTTGTCTATCTTTTCTACTTTTGCGCTGGTAATGATATCTATGCCCTTATTTTTAAGCATCTTCGTAACCTCTGCGGATACCTCTTCGTCGACCATAGGCAGTATCCTATCCAAAAGCTCTATTATTGTAACTTTGGATCCAACGCTCGAATATACATAAGCGAATTCCACACCGATGACGCCGCCGCCTATTATAACGATATCCGCCGGTGCTTTCTTCATGTCCAGGGCTTCGGTGCTTGTTATTACGTTTGCGTCCTTAGCTATCACGATCGGCAGCTGCATGCTGACAGACCCAGTAGCGATGATTATATCCCTTGCAGTGATTTCTTTGCTGCCGATTTTTATCGCGTTTTTATTTACCAGAGAAGCGGTGCCTTTTATAGTTTCGATCTTGTTTGCCTTCATCAAGCCTTCAACGCCGCCGGTCAGAGACTTGACAACCTTTGTCTTCCGCTTCTGTACCGCCTCAAGATCCAATTCGGGTTTCGCTTTATCCAAGCCCTTTATACCGAATTCGCCTGCTTCTTTAATCTTATCCAGCACGGCAATGGATTTCAGCAGTGTCTTCGTGGGTATGCATCCAACGTTCAGACATGTACCACCAAAGTATTCCTTTTCGATGATGCAGACCTTCTTGCCTTCCTGCGCAAGGCGGATCGCGGCGACGTATCCCCCGGGGCCAGCACCAATAACAGCGGCGTCATACTGGTAATCCCCGCCCTTATCATCTGCTTTCGATGGTGTGGGAACTGGCGCAACGGCTTTATCCTCAGCTTTGGCCGGTGCTGCTTCCGCGGCTGTCGGAGCCGATTCCGCAGCAACTTGCGGTATTTCTGCATCCAAATCATCGGGGGTTTGACCAATTATCGCTATCGGAGTGAAAACCGGCACAGATTCGCCTTCATTCAGCATTAGTTTGTTTACGAACCCTGAAAGCGTGGCTTCTACACCGATGCTGGTTTTGTCGGTTTCGATCTCAAAAAAGACTTCGCCTTTTTCAATTTTATCTCCAACTTTTTTATGCCACTTGACCAGATTACCTTCATCCATGTTGATTCCGAGCTTTGGCATAATTATCATTTCAGCCATTAATCTTTCACCTCATCATTTAATCATAAATGCAGCGTCAAAACTGCAGTACCAGCTCCAGCGGATTCTCAAGCAAACGTTTCAGCTCCGCCATAAACTGCGCGGCTTCATACCCGTCTATAACACGGTGGTTTATAGAAAGCGTCATGTTCATCATCGGCCGGATAACGATTTTATCTTCATTGTTTTCGCTAACAACAACAGGCTCTTTCCGGGTTGCGCTCACCGCTAAAATAGCACATTCCGGCGGGTTTATTATCGCGGTAAAGCTCTTTATCCCCGTCATTCCGAGGTTGGATATCGTGAACGTACCGCCGGTGTATTCGCTTGGCATAAGCTTTCCATTACGCGCCTTGTCTATCAATGCCGTAGAATCCTCATTGACCATCCTGATGTTTTTATCCTGTACATTCTTAATTACCGGCACAATGAGCCCGCTTTCCGCGGCAACGGCAACACCGATATTCGTGCTCTTATATTGGTATATAGTATCTTCAACAAGCGAAGAATTTACATTTGGGTATTTTTGCAAAACCTTTGAAACGGCTATGACCAGGAAATCCGTAACAGAGCATTTTACCCCAAGCGTCTCGTTGACATTCGTTCGAAGCTCCATCAGCTTCGTCATATCCGCATCCGTTGTAAAAAATACGTGCGGATTCGTCACGCTGCTTTCCGCAAGCCTGTCTCCGATAATCTTTCGAACGCTTTTATATGGTATGGTTCCGAGTACTTCCTTTTCTCCGTCCATCGCTGCCGCGGCTGGTTTTGCCGTCGCTGCAGAAGTACCTGCGTTCAAGATATCGTCTTTTAATATCTTTCCAAATACGCCGCTTCCCTTTATATCCGATGTATCCACACCGTTTAGCTGCGCCAGCTTTTTTGCCAATGGGGATATCCGTATCTTTCTTGTTCCGGAAGCCGCAAGTATGAGGTCTTTTTCCGAAATACCGCCGCCAAAGCCGGTGCCGATGATGTATTCATAATCGGCTAGGGACAGGCCGTTGTTCTTTGCAGACTGCCTGGCGCGGGGCGAAAAAAGCTTTTTCTTTGATTCTTGTTGAGCCATTTTACACTCCCTTTCTGCCGTTGACGACTAATACTGAAGTATTTCTTTTACTTTCGCCATAATGGATTTTTCATCCGGTATTATGGGCATCTCTAAAGCGGGGCTGAACGGCAGCGGAACATCCGCCGTACCCATACGGAAAACCGGTGCATCTAGGTAATAGAATGCTTCCTCCATGACGCGAATTGCTAATTCGCCACTTATCCCGAAGCTAAGGTGGCCTTCATCAACCACAAGCATCTTGCCCGTCTTTTTAACCGATTCGATAACAGTAACCATATCCAAAGGCACTATAGTCCTCAGGTCAATTACTTCTACGTATACACCATCGGCAGCGAGCTTTTCAGCTACCTTGCGGGATTTTTCCGCCAATAGCGATGTGCCGACTATAGTAAGCTTGTCACCGGAATGGGTTATATTTGCTTTACCAAACGGTATGAGGAAATCTCCATCCGGTATTTCGCTCTTATCCGTATATTGCATTTTGTGCTCAAAGAAAATTACCGGATCATCATCACGTATTGCGGTTTTCAATAAGCCTTTTGCTTCAAGCGCAGTTGAAGGCAAAACAACCTTCAAGCCGGGGATATGCGCC
>JAVBOF010000073.1:0-8036 GCA_031550915.1 Eubacteriales bacterium
CATATCTGGATTTTCTCGAAGCCTATGACTGCTATAAGAATGCGCCGGATTACGGTGTGTTCAACGCCCTTAAAAACATGCTGATGGACAGTATGCTTTCGCTGAGCAACACCAAGCTCCCCATCCTTGGCGACGGGCAGCAGATGTACAACGAGACATTGAATATCGCCATAGACTATATAACCATGAATTGCAATAAGAAGATATCCGTCAACGATATCGCCAAAAACGCATACACATCTACGCGCAATCTGCAATATCTTTTCAAGAAGTATTTGGATTGTACCATCGTACAATATGTCAACAAAAAGAAGATTGACCTCGCCTGCTACTATCTAAAGGAAAACCCTTCTATAGCTTCCGTTGGGAAAGCTGTTGGCATAGACGACGCCGCACAGTTCAGCAAGTTGTTCAAAAAGCATATGAGCATTTCGGCAACCGATTATATCTCCAATATGAAATAGCCCCAAAAAGCTTCGCTATTCGGGGACCCCTTTATCATTATAATCGCCTGCGGGCGATGGGGATCGCTTTCGGGCGAATGAATCGCCCTGACGCTCCGCTCCCTTTGGTCGCGCACCTTCGCTTTGCTCGGTGGAGTTATAAGCTTCGCTTTTCGGGGACCCCTTTATCATTATTATAATCGCCTGCGGCCCCTTCGGGGTTCCGTCTGGGTTTGTGCTCACGCACGAGTTATTGCCTAAGCCAACGGAGACACCCGAAGAGTGCGCGGCGGCTGCGCTTTCGCTCGGTGTTTGATATACCAACACTCTACACAACTATTCCCTATAGCTGCCGCTTTTCACTTCTCCGTATTTTTGTAAAAGAGTTGTATTAATTTTGACCGCTGACGGGATATAATATATACTGTTGTTTGAATAAAACAGAATTGTACTTGTGAAGGGGTATTTTATATTGGAGAGCGCTAAAATCGCGGATACGGCACGGAAGAAACCAGAAAAGAAAACGGCTTATTGGGATGTAGCTATAGGTATCGTCATTATAATACTATTACGGCTTTTCGTTTTCGAATTCACGCAGATCATAGGCGAATCCATGATGCCAACCCTTTTGAACAAAGAGATGGTCTTTGTAAACAAGATAGTTTACAAGTTCTCTAAACCGAAACGCGGGGATATAATCATAGTTAAGATAGACGGGCAGAAGGAATACCTTGTCAAAAGGGTCGTTGGTCTGGAAGGCGAGACCGTCGAGGTACGGGATGGTGACGTATATATTGACGGCGATCCGAAAACCGATATATATGTTCCGGATATCCAGATAAACGACGATTTTCCCGAGACCATAGTGCCTGAGGATGCCGTGTTTGCCTTTGGAGACAACCGCAACCACAGCATGGACAGCCGCGAATATGGCCCGTTTGAGGATGACCATATTGTCGGGAGGGCTGAATTCGTACTTTGGCCTTTTAAGGAGATCAAATCTCTGCATTGGAAATAGGGAAAACGTACGGTTACGATACTTTCAAAGTAAAACTCACGATATACAACAAAAAGGCTCACAATGAGCCTTTTTATTATATCTATTTTGTTTTATTGTTTCTTGATCTTTTTTTCTCGTTCTATGGTTACTTGTTCTTGCTACTTGTTCTTTTGTTACTTTTCTTTCAAAGAAAAGTAACGTACCCAAAAACGTAGCCCTTGTATCACTTCTTGCCGTTCTTTTTTGCGTTGGCCTTATTCTTGGACTTAGCCGGTACATAATTCTTCTTGCTCTCGATGCGTTTCTTTTTATCGAGATTCCACATTACCCAGCAGTTTGTAGCAATACATATCGTCGAATATGCGCCTGTGATAACGCCTATGGCCATCGGCAGCGCGAAGTTCATAACCGAGGTTATCTCGTTTACCGCGGCGAATATAAATATAAGCGCAAGCGACATAAACACGGTAACGCTGGTGTTTATCGAACGTACAAAGCACTGGTTTATCGACAGGTCTACGAGGTCGTTTATCGGCATACGTATAGTACGCCTGTTTTCACGTATACGGTCGTAGATAACTATTGTATCGTTAATTGAATAACCTATGATGGTCAGGGCCACGGCAATGAACGAATCACCTATCGGTATATTGAATATGACACAGGTGAAGAACGCAACGAGCAAGTCGTGGACCAGGGCTACGATAGCCATAATGCCCGCGCTTAGGCCGCCTATCTTTCGGAACCGTATCCATACGTATACAATGATAAGCAGCATAGACAGAATTATTGCCGTTAGTCCGCGCTGGAAGAACTGCCTGCCGAAGGTTGGTTGGACGACCAGCGAATCCGAAAGCTTGAACTGCGCTTCGGGGTAGGCTTGTTTAAGATGGGTTTCCAGTTCGGATTGCTTGCCCGCTTCTAGGCCTTCGTTGCCCGAGAAGTTCAATACCATCTTCTTTTCGCCTGATACGAGATTGGTTGTAAGCTGTACGCTCAGCGTACGGTTCATAAACGCTGAAACATCCCTCTCCATGTCCTCGGTATCCAGCTCGCCCTGGAACGTATACTTTAATACCGCGCCGCCCTTGAACTGTATATCAAGGTTTACGCCGTGGACAAAGAGCATTATTATGCCAAGGAGCATTATAGCGGCGGATATTCCGAAGAAAACGAAACGTTTTCTGTAAAAGCCAATCATCTTCATGCCGATATCCTCCTTGAGAAGCACTGATAGAGCTTAGTGTTTCTAAGCCCCTTATATCTGCTCAAAGAGCGGATCATCAAGCGCGAGCACGTTACACCCGCTATGAAGTTCATAACTACGCCCGTCAACAGCGAATACGCGAACGATAACAGGGAGCCGGAGCCGAATATCATAAGGATGATAGAGACTATCAGAACGGTGATATTACCGTCAAATACCGAAGTGAAGGCGTTCTTGAATCCGCTCGTTATAGCAAAATCCAGAGTCTTGCCCGCCTTTATCTCCTCGCTTATCCTCTCGGCTATGATTATATTTGCGTCAACGCCCATACCTATTGAAAGGATGATGGCCGATATACCCGGTAATGTGAGCGTTATCTGCGGTACGGATATGGCCAAAAGCTGGCCGGCTGTATGCAATAGAAGGCCGATGCAGGCTACGAAGCCCGGCAGCCTGTAGTAGACTATCATAAACACGGCGATGATGATATACGCCAGTAACGCCGCGCTGACCATAACATCCAAAGCGCCGCTTCCGAGGGTCGGGCTTATGGTCGAATGGTTGCTCGTTTCCATAGAGAACGGCAGGGCGCCGGCTTTAATCTTATCCGCAAGGGCTTTGGCGTCTTCCATCGTGCCCATGTTTGTGATGGATGCCTCTCCGTTAGGTATCGCGACCTGAACGGTTGGCTGGGATATGACGTCCTCATCCATATATATGCCTATGGGCTGGCCGATCAATCTTGCCGTTGCATCCGCGAACTGCTTTGCACCCGTTGAATTGAACGAAAGGGCAACGTATGGGCCGCCCTGCTCCGGGTTGGTATCCGGCCGGGCATTGGTCACGTCCTTGCCTTCAACGATTATATTTCCTTCAGGATCCCTGAATGTTAGCTTTGCTGTTTCGCCTAGCTCCGCAATAGCCTTTTGAGGATCGAAATCCTTTTCATCGGCTTTCCATGGAAAGCGTACATTTATGCTTTTGTTCTGGCTGTCTATAGTTACTTCCCTGTCCAAAATATTCTTTTGGTCAAGCCTTGTTTCTATAACTGCTTTAGCTGTCTCAAGCTCTTCATCAGTCGGGGATCTTTCCAGATCCTTCGGCAGGAAAACCGCGTCTACCCCGCCCTTGATATCTATTCCGTAGCGGATATCCGGTACGCCCGGCAAGCGCACGTCATAGACGCCTATTGGTATTGTGACGCCTGCAATGGCGACATAGGCCAGCAAAATTGAAATTGCCGTAACTATGAAAAATACCAGTCTCTTCTTAACCATCCTGTTACACTCCTATTTATTCTTTGCGGCAAGGCCTTCCAAGGCGTCCGCAACATCCTCACAAGCATCTAGGATCTCTTCCATCATATCATAGATCTCTTTCCATTTGACTATATCCAAGACCGACCTGTCCTTTGATTCGAACAGGCTTTTGACGATCTTTTTATAGAGCAGGTCTCCCTGCGCTTCTATCTGGTTAACTTCGATGATGTAATCCAAAAGCTTCGTAGAGCGTTTGAACTGTTCAAATTCCGCGATTGTTATCTGCAGCGCGCGGCATGCCTGGCAAACGAGGCCGACGAATTCAGCGGCGTCCTCATGTACTTGTTCTATCGAGAGCATATCGAAGGAGTTTGCGACGTCCTCTACGGCATCCGTTATCGTATCTATGCCGTTGCCTATCGCTATAAGGTCTTCCCTGTCTATCGGAGTTATAAAGGCGATTGCCAGCGCCTTGACCATATCATGCAAAAGCTTATCGCATTCGTGCTCGATATCGTGGATCCGTTCCGCTTTATCATGGACATTTTCGAAATTGCGTATCATATCTTCCAGACCGTCCGCACAGCGGCAGGTGCAGTCAATCATCTGCTTGAAGCTATGGAAATAGTTTATTTCCCTTAATTTTGTCTTTGCCATATTTTCCTCCTAATCAAAACACTACCAGAAAAAGCTTTGCCATACCAAATCCAATCAGCCCGCACCCCGGAAAAGTTAAAAACCAAGCCGCTACCATGTTCTTCGCAACGCCCCAGTTGACCTTTGAAAACCTTCGGGAAGCGCCTACGCCCATGACGGCAGTGGTCTTTGTATGCGTGGTTGAAACCGGAAGCCCCGTCAGCGTGGCCAACAGCAGGCATGCCGCCGCGGCGGTATCCGAAGCAAAGCCCTGATATTTTTCCAGCTTTACCATATCCATGCCGACAGCCTTTATGATGCGCCAGCCGCCAACTGCCGTACCTATGCCCATTATCAGCGAGCAAAGCACCATAACGAGTATCGGTATTTCAAAACTGCCGTCCGGCAGCTTGTTAGCATATCCATTCAAAAACAAGGCGAGCATAAAGACGCCCATGAATTTTTGGCCGTCCTGCTCGCCATGCAAAAATGCCATTAATGATGCTGCGAATGCTGAAGCCCTATGAAAAAACTTCTCCGCTTTTATCCTATGGCTGTTTTTACATATGACCTCCAACAGCTTGGATATAAAGTAGCCGCCGCCAAAACCCAGTACCGAGGATACGGCCAGGCCTATAAACACCTTGGACCACTCGTTCATATTCACGCCGGCCACTCCGCCAAACGCGAGTGCCGCGCCGGTCAATCCGGCTATAAGAGCATGGCTTTCGCTGGTGGGTATACCGAAATACCAAGCGGCGACCGCCCATACGACAATCGCGAACATTGCAGCCGCAAGAGCTACCAAAGGTTCATTTCCGGCTGAGTTCCCAAAGTTGACCATCTTTGTTATGGTATCTGCGACCTTTGAGCTTATAAAGGTCATTAGCAGCACACCAAGGAAGTTGAATATCACGGCAACGATTATCGCCGTTCTTGGCCGCAACACCCTCGTTGCAACCGCCGTGCCGATAGCGTTTGGAGCGTCTGTCCAGCCGTTTACAAAGATGACTCCCAATACCAGCACAATGCTGACGATAAAAGCTAAACTCATCTTTCCACCTTTAACATAAAATAGGCAACGCGTTATACCTTCTGTTTTTATCCTTCCCACGTATCGGTCAGGATAACCGTTTGGTTTGGGCATGTCCAAAAACGCGCGGACGGCATCAAACCAATACATTTTATTATATAAATTATCAAAATCGATTGCAAGAAAAACCTTGTTTTTGCTCGAATTATTATTTTTTGTCGGGCTTGCTCAGCAAGGGGACGAATAGGTCTCGGCGATATTTCCGGGGAGGCAATTTGGCTGTTTCAATCCACTAAACCAAATCTGACATATCCCGCACTATCCTGTCCTTGACGCTTTGGCCGACCCTGCCGCCGTCCAGAACAAAGAAGCGTTCAGTCTCCCGCATGCGGCGTTCCTTAAGCATATCCCTGCCAGCAAGGATATTGTCTACAAATTCGGCGCAAGGCATCCTGTCATATTGATAAAATGCCTTCTGGTCATCTATTAGACGATCCAGTGTGGCATTGACGTAAGCCTTGTGGTCATATTGCCCAAGTACCGGCTTGCCTGTAACGAGATATTCGCACATAAGCGAACTGGGCGTGGTCACCATTGCGTCCGAGTAAATGAAGGCCGGCAGATAATCGACTGTACAATCAAGTATGATGTTGGGGCTGTCGTCCGCGCGTTTGAGCATATCCTCATATACGGGCTTTAGCTCCGGCGCATTTACCTCGATATTCTCCATAGTCACGGGATGCGGCCGCCATATCACCGCAACATCGCCGCGTGCCCCGGTTTCGAATATATCATTGTAATAGGTCATATTCCAGTCATAAGGCAAGCTGCCGAAATGGGAATTGAACAATATCACCTTGCGGCCTTTTATCTTTTTCTCCCAATCTCCGCTCAAAGCGGGCGGTTCTTTCATAGCCTGCAAAATGCAATCCGTCTTTGGCGTCCCCAAAGGCAAAACCTTTTCTTCCGGAAACCTCGAATACTTCATATACAGCCTTTGCAGTTCTTCCGATTGTACTATTATACGCCAGGAAAGGCTGTGGACGTACGTTCCGAAATAGGCTGCCAGCGTGCTTTCGGTAGTGCCGTGCATGCTGAAATACGGCACGTAAACGAGCTTATCGCAATACGAGGCAATATTCTTTGCCAAAAACTTCGGCAACGTATCGAGATCGTTAGGATTATTGGTAAAAACGATATCCGGCCGTTCGAATGCGAATTCGTAATCACTATAATGGCGGACATCCACGCCTTTTGGGCTGAGGTAATCCGAGTAAATGATATCCTTGCCGCCGGTTTTTGCCCTCAAGAGCGGCGTTATTACGGTCTGCACCTCGAATCTTTTATCTTCGGCAAACGCCTTATAAACCGGTTCAAGCGCCAGCCAGGTAGACGGCATAAACGAAAGAAAAAGAACCTTTGCGGTAAAATCCTGTTTCTGCAAAAGCTTCATGGCTTCATTTGCCTTGCCCTGCAGCAACACTGCGCATGGATCGGCTATGTCCATCGCCGCCATGGATTGCAGAAGGTCTTTTATTTGCCATAACAGGCTTTCATCGCAATCTTCGCAAAACTGCAACAATGCCTGAAGAGCCTCTATACATGTATCGCGTATCTCCTCAGTGATGCTTTCGGAGGCGTTGTCGCCAAGTATCACCGCCGCTTCGTTTAGGCTTTCCATAAGGCTCAACGCCTGGACATAAGTTTTATAATTCATATTACCTCCACGCAAGTTTGTCTTTTAGCAAGGCCTGAGTGCTTAAATATAAGAATCTCTGCTAAACCCCACGCTATCCAGCCGCTGTGCCATTTGTTTTCATTCATTTATTGATTATAACAGTAAATCAGAGGTTGTGCCGCAATTATTCGTTTTTTCACTTTGGCGTACAATTATTCACCGGCCTTCACAGCTATAATAAAAAATACGTCCGATATGAAATACTTACATATCGGACGCTGGTATATGATTACTCTGGAAGCCTAAACGGTTTCCCGCTTTTTTCTTCACTGCTTCTGTTAAATCATTGTTTTGCCCATAGAAGCGCTTCTCCGCGGTTTTACTTGGCGCTTTGCTGCGGCTGGCTCATCAGCCTTTCATACATTTCGTCTCCAACGCATTCGCGTGCGCTTTTGCACCATCTTATGCAGGAGATGATATCGTTATAGATGCAGAAGCCGCATTTTTTGCATTCAATGTTCATATCGGATGAGAATATCTCTACCTCGGCCCCGCATTCGGGGCATTTCTTAACCTTAAGCGTCGGTGTACCGCTGATATTCGCGGCGCCCGGACAAAATTTAACGGCCATGATGCAAACCTTCTTCCCCTAACCTATTGGCTTATTCTATCCCTATTATAACATATTCATTCGCGCCTTGTTGTTGTAAAAACAACATCAATGCAGACGGTATGCAATAATTTCTCGATAATGCCAGAAGGTTTATGAAAACAACGACG
>JAVBOF010000077.1:0-2668 GCA_031550915.1 Eubacteriales bacterium
TTTGCTTCATCGATATCCCCAACCATAAAGAAAGCATTTTCGGGTAGATCATCGACTTCTCCATCTACGACGGCCTTGAAGCTACGCACCGTATCGGCTATCTTTAAATATCTGCCCGGAGCCCCAGTAAATGTTTCAGCAACATTAAGCGGCTGGGAGAGGAAACGCTGAATCTTTCTCGCACGGTAAACGGTCAATTTATCATCAGCCGAAAGTTCATCCATTCCGAGTATAGCGATTATATCCTGAAGTTCTTTATATCTTTGCAAGCATTCCTGTACCCTTATCGCGGTATCATAGTGTTCCTGACCTACGATATCTGGCTGAAGCACGCGCGAAGAAGATTCCAGAGGGTTTACAGCCGGGTAGATACCAATTTCTGATATCTGCCTGGAAAGGACAGTGGTGGCATCAAGATGCGTAAACGTCGTAACAGGTGCAGGGTCTGTCAAATCGTCCGCAGGTACATATATAGCCTGTACCGATGTTATTGAACCATCTTTCGTCGAGGTTATCCTCTCTTCCAATGTACCCATCTCGTTTGCCAGCGTTGGCTGATAACCGACCGCGGAAGGCATACGTCCTAGTAAAGCAGATACTTCGTTACCGGCCTGAACATATCTGAAAATATTGTCGATGAACAGAAGGATATCCTGCTTTTTTACATCCCTGAGATACTCCGCCATAGTCAATCCAGCAAGGGCGACCCTCATTCTGGATCCCGGCGGCTCGTTCATCTGCCCAAAAGTTAGTCCGGTACGGTTTATAACACCGGATTCTTCCATATCGTTTATCAAGTCATTGCCTTCGCGGCTTCTTTCACCAACTCCAGCAAATATTGAGCGACCGCCGTGTTCAGCAGCAATATTTCGAATAAGCTCCATTATCAAGACCGTTTTGCCTACTCCGGCGCCTCCAAACAGGCCTATTTTGCCACCCTTTGGATAAGGAGCCAAAAGATCTATGACCTTTATGCCTGTCTCAAACAGCTCACTTGCGGGGTTCTGACTTTCGAACGGCGGCGGAGCCCTATGTATAGACCATCTTTCACAGTCCTCAACCTCGCCCTTTCTATCGATGGGCTGTCCAAGCGCATTGAACACGCGTCCCAATGTTGCATCGCCAACCGGTACGGTTATCGGGCCGCCAGTATCCAAAACGGAAAGCCCGCATGAAAGTCCTTCAATAGCTTCCATAGCAATACACCGTACAACACCGGCAGAAACATGTGAAGCCACTTCCATATGAATTTTTCTTCCGTCCTCTACAACCAGAAGATTGAAGATTGCCGGTTCCTTTCCGGGTTCAAATTGAACATCCAGAACAGAGCCCATTATTCTTATTAGTTTTCCATATTCTTTAGAAACCATATTTTACTGCCTCCCGGTGCCAAGTGATTCGGCCGCCGCCACAATTTCTGATATTTCCTGCGTTATTGCATACTGCCTTGCCTGATTATATAAAAGTGTAAGCTTATCGATCATTTCGTTCGCATTCTTTTTAGCACTTTCCATCGCGGTTAGTCTCGCTGTGTGCTCACTGATGTATGCCTGTAAAATCGCTCCGAACATAAGGCTGATTATGAACTGGGGTACAAGGTTATCTAAAACAACCTTTTCGTCTGGTTCATACAGCTTTTGCAGTTCGCCTATATCAACTACATAGTCGTCTTCATATTCATACAACTCTATTGGCAACAGCTTCATCTGGATAGGTTCCTGCTTAACGCTGGACTCGTAGCTAGTAAAGACAACATACACTTCATCCATTAGATCGTTATCATACATATCAAGAATATCCGTAACTAGCTCTCGCGTACTAAACATAGTAGGGTTTTGTTCAAGGTGCAAAAACTCAATATCAACCTGATATCCTCGCGATTCAAAAAAATCTCGCGCAACATGGCCAATGGTAAGTATATAGTCTGCATTTTTTTCCTTGATTTTTTTAAGAGCAAATTCCAAAACATTATTGTTATAGCCGCCGCACATACCTTTGTCCCCGGCGATAACTATATATGCCGCACGCGCCCTTTCACGCTTGACTATATATTTATGACTTATCTCGTCAGCCTTCTTAATAACTTCACGCATGGATTCACGCAAAAGCTTAACATAATACCTGTATCTTTCTACACGGTTCAATGCTTTGCGCACCCTTGATGTGGAAAGTAGATACATGGCACTGGTTATTTGACTTGTCTGTTTTATAGACTTTATCCGGTTACGGATATCCCCCATATTCTTCATGCGTTTTCTTCCTTTTGTTTTGAGCCCAGGAATTCAGCTATAGCTGCATGTATCCTATCCTTTATGCTGTCTGTAAGGTCTGCGGCAGTTTCGATCTCATCAAGCAGCGCAGCATGGTTTGTTTCAACAAATTTTAAAAGTTCATCGTTGTATTGCGTTACCTTCTTAAGCGGAACGTCTTTAAAATATTTTTTGGTAATCGTATATAATAGTATGACTTGTTGCGCCAATGAATACGGCTGATACTGTTTTTGCTTTAGCGTTTCCATTTCCCTCTCTCCGTGTGCAAGCAAATCCTGTGTAGCCTTATCTAGATCCGATCCGAATTGGGAGAAAACCGCAAGTTCACGGTATTGCGCAAGCTCCAGCTTCATTTGACCGGAAACCGCACGCATTGTTTTCTTCTGTGCAGAACCGCC
>JAVBOF010000095.1:0-6964 GCA_031550915.1 Eubacteriales bacterium
CTCATGGCCATGATAGAAGAGCCGGAAGACGTAAATAACGCGCTTGATATCATAGTTGATATACTTGGCGATTATGCGGATGAATGTGTGAAAAGAGGCGTTGAAGCCATAATGATACCCGATCCGATGTCGTCCTCAAACGTTATGTCGGTACGCCAATACAAAAAATTCGCCATGCAGTACCAGATTCAGCTTATCGAAAGGATCCATAAAGCGGGCGCAAAGGTGATACTGCATATTTGCGGAGATACGATGGACCGGCTTGAACTGATGGCATCTACCGGTGCAGACGCCCTAAGCCTGGATCAGATCATCAACTTTGTAGAAGCCAGGGAGCTGATCGGGCCGGATATGGTTCTGATGGGCAATGTTGAGCCGATAATATCGCTTTTGGAAGGCACTCCGGAAGATGTTACAAAGAACGCTTACCTTTGCCTGGAAAGAGGCGGCGCAGATAAGCATATCCTTGCACCCGGCTGCGCGGAACCGCCGTTAACGCCTATCGAGAATATGAAAGCGATGATAAGGGCGGCCAAAGAGTATAAATTTTAATAAATAGAAAGATTGATATGTCTAAGCAACCTTTTGTAGTTATTGGGAATGGCGGGGCAGCCGCACATGCGGTTAGCGCTATGCGGAAAAACGGATATGCGGGGGAGATACGAATGGTATCGGATTACAAAAGCCCTGTATACAACCCTGTCCTCACATCGTATTACGCCGCGGGGAAAATAAGCCGTTCGGACTGCTTCATTTACGGTAACGACATGTCCTTTTACGAAAAGAATAAAGTTGAAACTTTTTTTGGTGAACCTGTTCTGTGCCTTGATGCGCGGAACAGGTTTATTAAAACCGAAACAATGGAATTAGAATATAGCAAATGCCTCGTCGCAAGCGGTGCAAGGCCATTTATTCCGCCTATACAGGGTGTGGATAACAGAATGGTTGTACCGCTAAGGACAATGAAAGACGCAGACAGGCTTAAGGATCTGCTTGATGGCGGGATGGTAAAGGATGTCCTTGTAACCGGTGCATCTATGGTGGGGTTCAAGGCTGTTGAGGCATGCTTGAATAAAGGCATTAGGGCAACTATGGCGGATATCTGCGACAGGATATTGCCGTTGAGTACTTTGGACGCGAGCGCCGCAATAATAGAAAAACAGCTTGCGGATAAAGGTGTAGCATTTAAATTGGGTATTGCCGTTTCCTCAATACAGGAGACTGGCGGGAAGTTAAAGGTATCGTTTGGTTCCGGAGAATCCGCTGAATATGATCTTGTGATAATGTGCGTTGGGGTCGTACCGAATATTGATTTTATTGACCCGAAGCAGATCGAGGTTCAAAAGGGCATATTGGTGGATAACCGTATGAAAACCAGCGACGAAAACGTATATGCCGCGGGCGACGTTACAGCGGGATATAATCTTTTGAACGGGCGGAATGAGATCATAGGATTATGGGCAAACGCAACCTACCAGGGAAGGACGGCGGGCTCAAATATGGCGGGCAAAAAAGCGTCGTTTGAAGGCAGCATACCACAAAACGTTATCCATGTTGAAGACATATATTTTGCGGGCATCGGATATATGAACGAACCGGATTCTGAGATATATGAATCCAACATCAAAGGCACGAGATCATGGTTTGCTTTTAAGAACGGGCTTATGATCGGAGCGAATATCTTATCCGATGTGACCGACGCTGGAATACTGCGCCACGGCATACTCAAGAAAATGGAACTAAAAAAAGAAATGAGCTGGGGATCGTTTGCGAATTTCTGGATGAATATGGTGCTGGACCGGTATTCGGCAGCTATGTGGGAGGGTAAATAAATGGTTTTAGAAAAGATCGACCAAAAGGATAAAATACCCGGCAAGGAAACAGGCGTGGAAATAAAGAAATCTATCTGCACGATTTGCGATCCGCGGACCCAATGCGGGCTGGATCTTTATGTGAAAGATGGGACGATAATCAAGGTGGAGGGAAGCAAAAGCCACCCTAACAATGCTGGAACGATTTGCTCTAAAGGAGCCGCAACAAGACAGTATATCTATCACAGCGACAGGATCAAGACTCCGTTGAAGCAAATCGGGAAAGGATCCGGAAGGTTTGAACCGATCACATGGGATGAAGCGCTCGATACTATTGCAGAAAAACTGAACGGCGTAAAGGAAGAATACTCCGCAGATTCGGTCGCTTTTTACGTTGGGTATCCCAAAGGCCTCAGGCCGTTTTTACATAGGTTTGCCTCATCTTTTGGATCGCAGAACTATATGACGGAATCCAGTACGTGCAACTCGGCGACTACGATGGCACAAAAGCTCACCTTTGGCATACCGGGCGGGCCGGACGTGCCAAACACCAATTGCCTTTTAGTTTGGAGTTCCAACCCGTTCTATACTAATACATCCGGAGCGCGCGGCATACTCGCCAAACTTGAAGGCGGGATGAAGATGATAGTTGTTGATCCTAGGTATTCGCCGATGGCAGCCCACGCGGATATCCACTTGCAGCTTAAACCCGGCACAGATGGCGCGTTGGCTCTTGCGATGGCGAATATAATCATAGCCGAAAACTTGTATGACAAAGAATTTGTTTCAAATTACAGCCATGGTTTTGATAAATATGCGGACCATGTGAAGGGGATGACGCCCGAAAGAGCTTCGCAGATTACCGGAGTTCCGATAGAGAAGATATACGCGGCGGCAAGGATGTATGCAACAACGAAACCCGCTGCGATAATGCCGAGCGCTTCGCCGGTAGTACACCACACAAACGGTGTACAGAATTACCGCGCAGTATTTTGCCTTGCGGGCCTGACAGGTAATTATGATATCAAAGGCGGAAACTTTGCCCAGCCGCAGAGCTTTGCCTATCAAGAGGCAGGATTCGTTTCCAGATCTCATGAGTTTACGCTCTCCGATAATCTCAAGAGCGATAAGCCGAGGGTTGGCAGCGAAAAGTTTCCGGTATGGAATATTCTGATGGATGAAGGCCAGGCTATGGATCTTCCCAATCAGATAAATTCTGGGAAACCATATCCCATCAAAGCGCTCTTTGCAATGGGCTTAAACTATCGCATGTGGCCAGATTCGGAATTTTTTGCTGAATCGCTAAAAAAGCTTGACTTCGTTGTAAATGTAGATCTGTTCATGACCGATAGCTGCAAATTTGCGGATATAGTATTGCCGTGCTGCAGCTCGCTGGAAAGGTATGAATTACGCGCGTATCCTCAAAAATACATCATGCTGGCGCAGCCTGCGATAGACCCACTTTATGAATCGCGTTCAGACGCGGATATACTTTTTGAGCTAACAAAAAGGATGGAACTGGATGATCCTTTGATGAAAGAAGGTTATGAAGCTTGCATAGACTGGATGCTTGAGCCTTCCGGCATGACATTCAGTATGCTGAAGCAGCATGAAAGCGGTATGCCCGTCCCGAACCCCATCGATTTTCCCGAAAAGAAGTACATCAACAATGGCTTCAAAACCCCATCCGGAAAGATGGAATTTGAATCTATGATATTAGAACAATATGCCGATAAGCCGGGATACGACGCGTTGCCCACGTATCATCCATCCAAATACAGCGCGGAGAATGCGCCGGATATGTCTAAGGAATATCCGTTTATCCTTGGCACTGGGTCGCGGCTCCCCATGTTCATACACAGCCGTGCTTTCAGGATGGACTGGACAAAATCATTGCGTCCGGACCCCGCGGCAGATATAAATATAGATGACGCAAAAAAGCTTGGCTTAAAGCAAAACGATGACGTTAGGCTGGTAACTAACAAAGGCGCGATAAATGTGAAGGCAAATATAACGAACACTGTTTTACCGGGCGTAGTGCATATGTTCCACGGCTATCCGGAAGCAAATGTAAATACACTCATAGAGGCGGATTATCTTGATCCCATATCCGGTTTCCCGGGATTCAAATCGCTTCTTTGCAGGATCGAAAAAGCTTAGGGGGAAAGTAAAATGGATAACGCTTTTTATATTGATGTTAAACGCTGTACGGGCTGTGAGACCTGTGCGGTAGCCTGCATGGATCAAAACGATACGGATATCTTTACAGAGCCTGCTTACAGAAAGGTATACAGGCATGAAAAGGATAATTTTCCGGAAGAGAAAGTAATGTTCGTTTCATACACTTGCATGCATTGTGAAGATTCGCCATGCCTCATGGCATGTCCGCGCGGCGCTATCACAAAGGAGGAATCCGGCGCTGTCATCGTTGCTCAGGAGCTGTGCATAGGCTGCCATAGCTGCTCGATAGCCTGTCCTTTCGGGGTGCCGAAATTTGATAATACAGGCAAGATGCAAAAATGCCACATGTGTGAAGACAGGGTAAAAAACGGATTGGAGCCCGCATGTGTGCAAGCATGCCCCACAAAGGCACTGCAGTTTGGTTCGATGAACGACTTGGCCGAAGCTCTGGCAGAAAAGGCCAGCAATAAATTGATATATCAGATAGGATCGAATCTGAAGCTGTAATACATGAATAAGCCTTAAAAACTTTTGCCGGAACAATTTTTCGCTATGATGCTTACGCGGGTTGTTCCGGTTGTTTTTTTCAGGGGTTCAGGCGGCAAAAACATTGCCGTTGCGCTGCGGATATAGACTAGCTGCCATAAATATAAGGCAATCATTTATACAATATGATAGACTTAATGCAAAGGGATTTTATATTTGCCCAAAATGACAGTGAGGGAAGGCAAAAGTTTGAATGACCGGTTAGGGGGTATATATCTATGAGAAAACTTCGGGCTGCAATAATAGGATGCGGCAAGGTAGGTTCGTTTCATGCCAACGCATTCATAAACCTGGACAGTATCAAGTTTGCTGCCGCGTATGACAACGATATGGTAAGGGCAAAAAGTTATGAAAAGCAATATGGCATTAAGGCATACGATTCGGTAGAGAAGATGGTTGCAAATGAAAGAATAGATATCGTCAGCATCTGCACCCCTCACCCGCTTCATGCAAAACCTGCTATCGAGGCTTTACGAGCGGGCGCGCATATATTGGTAGAAAAACCACTTGCTTCAAACCTCGCAGATTGCGATTTGATAATCAACGAGGCGAAAAAGCAAGGATCGCTTGTTGGGACTGTATGCCAACGAAGGTTCTATGCCCCATGCATGCGCGTTAAGAAAGCTATTGATGAAGGCAAGCTTGGTACGCCGGTTCTCGGCATGCTGACGATGCTTGGCTGGAGGGATGAGGCGTATTATAGCTCAGACCCGTGGCGGGGATCGTGGGAACACGAGGGCGGCGGCGTGCTTGTGAATCAGGCGACCCATCAAATAGACCTTTTACAATGGTATCTTGGCCCAGTAGATTCGTTGTACGGCGCATGGGCAAATTTCAATCACCCTTATATAGAGGTTGAAGATACAGCCGTTGCGGTCTTGCGGTTCAAAAGCGGGGCGCTCGCAACCATAGTTGCATCCAATTCGCAAAATCCGGCGCTCTATGGGAAGGTCCATATATTTGGCTCAAACGGCGCCGCGGCAGGCGTTCAAACGGACGGGGGCGCGATGTTTATCGCTGGGATGTCGAAGATAGAGGAACCGCCACTGAACGACCTTTGGACTGTCAAAGGCGAGGAGGATATGCTGGAAATATGGAAATAGGAAGATACCGATGCTTTTCAAACTCTCGATTTTATGAACCATTTCCACCAGTGCCAGATAAAGGATTTTGCCGACGCCATCACTGAAAACCGTAAACCTCTTATTGAAGGCGGTGACGGCAGGGCAACGGTTGAGATATTTACAGCGATATATAGATCCAACCGTGATAAAAAGCCGGTTTATTTCCCGCTTGTGCCTGAGGATTCGGATTACAATAGAACTTGAAGAGGTAATGGATATGAAAGCACTTCAATTGATCGAATATAATAGGCTTGAGCTTGTGGATATGGACGTGCCGACATATGGAGATGATGAGGTACTGATACATATAAAGGCCTGTGCCTTATGTGGCAGCGATATCCACGGATATGACGGAAGTACGGGAAGGCGTATTCCTCCACTTGTGATGGGGCATGAAGCTTCGGGAATTGTTGAAGCCAAGGGCAGCAACGTTAAGGGTTTTAACATTGGTGACAGGGTGACGTTTGATTCAACAATCTACTGCAGAAGCTGCGATTATTGTTCAGCTGGAAGGGTCAATCTCTGTAGCAGCAGAAAGGTGTTGGGCGTATCCTGCAAGGAATATAAAATGGATGGGGCACTGGCCGAATACGTTGCGCTGCCGGCATATATACTCTATAAGCTTCCGGATGCGGTTTCATTTGAGGAAGCCGCGCTGATAGAGCCGCTTGCTATTGCGATGCATGCTGTAGCAAAAACTAGGTTCACCGTTGGAGATGACGTCGTGGTTCTTGGCGCCGGCACAATTGGCCAGATGCTACTGAAAATACTGCGGAACATGGGATGCGGAAGGCTTATTGCGGTAGATATAGACGGGGACAAACTGCGGATGGCTAAGGCAAACGGAGCGAGCGAAACGGTAGATCCATCCGGCGGAAAAGCACTGGAAAAAATAAAGGAACTGACCTTTGGCAAAGGCGCAGATATTGCTTATGAGGCTGTAGGTATGCAGCAAACGTTTGAAACCGCGCTTGGCTGCTTGAAAAAAGGAGGGAGCTTTACTATTGTCGGCAATTTTTCACCGCGTGTGGATTTTGCCTTGCAAGACCTTGTTGCAAGGGAAATTACAATGAACGGCTCATGTGCTTCCGCGGGCGAATATGAGCTTTGCCTTAAGATGCTGGAAAATAAAATGGTAGATTTGAAGGACGTTATAAGCGTAAAGGCGCCACTGGCAGAAGCTTCGAAATGGTTTAAGAAGATGCATGACGATCCGGGCGGAATGTTGAAAGTGATCATATTGCCTTGATTGTCAATGCTTATTCCAAAGCAACTGTACAATCGGTAAAGCCGCCGCGTCAC
>JAVBOF010000097.1:0-5881 GCA_031550915.1 Eubacteriales bacterium
AAGAAGTTAAGCCGAAAGCGGGCGACACAGTCCTCGATGTCGCCTGTGGAAACGGAACATTTCTCAAAATGTTGGCGGATAAATGGGACATAATCGGTAAAGGCGTTGACATTTCTGAAAAAATGATAGTAAACGCGCGCCAGAAAGCGCCTGATATGACTTTTGAGGTGGCAAAGTGTGATGCCATTCCTTTTGGCGATGGTTCTGTAGATATTATTACGGTCAGCGCCGCCTATCACCATTTTCCAAATGTGAAATCATTTGCAAAGGAAACATACCGTCTATTAAAGCAGGGAGGGCGCATGTATATTGCCGAAATATATTATCCAGCTTTTGTCCGCTTGATGCTTAATCCCTTCGTGCCGCTTTTAAAGGCGGGCGATGTCAAATTTTATTCGCCCAAAAACATCATCAGGAACTTTGAATCATCTGGATTTAGCCACGACGAAACAAAGATCGTTGAGCGGATTCAGATTGTCATTCTGCAAAAAAACAAATAAATCGATATGCGATTCAGATTCAAACCCCTGCGTCCAAATCGCATGGGCTAACTTAAAGAATTTCCCACAACGTTTATAAATGTTATCTTAAAGAGGAAGCACTACTCCTTAGCAGGGTGGCGGAATTTTGTTTGCGACTTAAAAAATATGCTGAACATTCGTTATGTCCTCAATAGTTTTTTTATAAAGGTCTTGCTTGTGACGTAGGGTAACGAGTTATACTATGCGTAAGGAGTTGAGAATATGGAAAAACATAGAGCCATTCCTGACGGGTATATGACAATCGGTGAGTTGGCAAAAAAGATGAGCACCACAGTCCGAACACTGCAATACTACGACAATGAGGGTTTACTCTCACCTTCTGCCGAAAGCGAGGGTGGGCGGCGTCTTTATACCGATAAGAATGTTATCCGTCTCCACCAAATCCAGTCCCTGAAGTATTTGGGGTTCTCGCTTGACGACATAAAAAACCGGCTTGTATCCCTCGAAACACCAAAGGATGTAGCCGCTGCCCTAACGGAACAGGCTGCAGTCGTTTCCGAGAAAATTGCAACATTATCAGAGGTTTTAGGTGCTATCGAAAAATTACGGATGGAAACGCTGCAAATGCAAACGGTGGATTGGGGAAAATACGCCGACATTGTCATAAACTTGCAAATGAAGAACGAGTTTTATGGCTTGATCAAACATTTCGATGATGAAACACTTGACCATCTCCACAACCGCTTTAATATCGAAAGCGGTGCGGCGATCATGAATACCATGAAACGGCTATTGGACGAATTGACGGAGCTACAAAATAACGAGATACCGCCCGAAAGCGAACAGGGGCAGGCGCTCGCAAAAGCATGGTGGGACATGGTAACGGACTTTACGGGTGGGGATATGAGTCTATTACCAAAACTTATGAAGTTTGCAGAAAACAAGGATGGCTGGGCTGAGGATTGGAGTGTAAGATGGTCGGCCATAGAGGGCTTTTTGCAAAATGCTATGGAAGTCTATTTCACAAAGCTTGGAGTGAATCCGTTTGAGGGGGCAGAGCAATGATCCGGATGAACAACGTCGTCAAGCGTTTTAACGGAAATACCGTGCTATCCGATGTGACCTTTGAGGTGCGTGAGCAGGAGATTTTCGGATTGCTCGGACCGTCCGGCGCAGGCAAAACGACCATTATCAATATCCTCACAAACCAACTTGAAGCCGACGTCGGAGATCACAGTATCGGTGTGACATCCTTTGAAACTGGGCTTATGCTGGACGAGGACGGGCTGTATGTCCGGTTGAATTGTTTTGAAAACCTCAATGTGTTTGCGGATATTTATGGAATACCCCGCAAGAAATCGCTCGAGGCGTTAAAGAGCGTCGGTCTCGAGGACGCAACGAAAAAGGCTGTCCATGTCCTGTCGAGGGGAATGCGGCAGCGGCTTGCGCTGGCAAGAGCGATATTGCACGAACCTAAAATTCTGTTCCTAGACGAACCAACCAGCGGCCTTGATCCGGCAACGGCGCGTGGCATTCATACATTGATACGAAATATCCGTGAAAACGGCGCGACCGTATTTTTAACCACACATAATATGGACGAAGCCGTAAAGCTCTGCGATAATGTCGCACTCCTGCATAAAGGAAAAATTGTGGAACAGGGGATTCCCGAAGAGATATGTAAGCGCCATAACGCCGTGAAAACGATCCCCGATTTGGAATCAGTGTTTATAAAATTAACTGGGGTGGAATTGGAATGAGAAGCATAAAAGCGATTCTTACAAAACAAGCAAAGGATATGTTCAAAAATCCTATGGTATTGGTAATGTTTATTTTATTTCCAGCTGTCGCGCTGATCATGACAGAGTTGATAGCAAAAGGCAACGATGATATACCGAATAATATGTTTGTCACGATGATGGCGGCAATATTTGCGGGTATGGCACTTATTACGTCAATGGCGGGGATAATTGCGGAGGATAAAGAGAAAAAGAGTCTGCGTTTCCTTGTAATGGCTGGTGTTAAGCCGCACGAATACCTTGTCGGAACGGGTGGATTTGTCCTGCTTATGGGCGTGGCTGTATCGCTTATATTTGCCCTAATCGGTGATTTTTCAGCAGAAGAATTTGTGAAATTTATAATTGTAATGGTTTCGAGTACTGCCGCCTCAATTATTCTCGGAGCCTCAATTGGTATGCTCTCAAAAAACCAACAGGCCGCGACGGCAATTGGTATACCCTTTGCGATGATTCTTGGCTTCACTCCAATGATTGCGAACTTCAATGAAACCATTGAAAGAGCCGCAAGTATTCTTTATACACAGCAGTTAAATGTTATTGTGAATGATTTTTCTGCGAATATCGGTAAGGCAATGCTTGTAATGGGGATCAATATCGCGGTTTTAATTGTAGTGTTTGTGGTTGCATATAAGAAAAAGGGATTGAGAGTGTAACGGACAAAATATGCATTTTCAATCGCAACGACTATATTGGTTAGATAACGCGCGCGAAACGGCAGGAGACGCGGCAAAAGCGCATCGCACAGATGCTTGATGAGCTCCGAGCGGGAGATCGTTATATGGGCATGGCGTATAACGCCAAATTGCCTTAAAAAGAAAGGAAAACTGAATGTATGAAACAGCACACCACCAACTATTTCGATACCTTTATTGAAATTGCCGAGGACTGCCCTGTTTCCGTCGCAGAATCTCCGCCGGAAAAAGAGCCCAAAACAGCAGCGCGGATTGAATACGATATGCTGAAGGACAGCCCGTACCAGTTCACTTCTGACGATGTGCTGTATGCTTCAAACGGCAACCGCAGGGGCATTTCCCACGAGGACTTCTTCTCAAAAGGACAGCCGTGCTTCCGCTCGTCGGCGCTTACCAAGCGCTACGGCTGGGGGGTGCATAGCGACAATACAGGCAGAATCGCCTTTTTTGCAGTAGAATCCCCAGAATATAAGCGGCTTTCGGGCGATGAGAGTATTAAGCACGTTAAGGCTTTGCGTTCAAGCAAAAAGTGAGGTGCAGTGACGATGGAACTCAAAGCAAAGATGAAAATCAACTGTCCGGTGCATACGGCGTATGAAGCGTTCTGCGATCCGGCTAAAATCGGGAATTTCTGGTTCTCAACAAGCTCCGAACGGTGGGAAACCGGCAAGACGGTTTTTCTTGAATACGAAGAATATACGGCTGGATTCAGCATTGAAATATTACGCGCCGTGCAGGATCGCGAAATAGCTTTTGATTGGGGCGACGGAGCCTACCGTAGAAGATGCGAGATAGTGTTTACGCAGCGGGACGGGTATTCTCTCGTGGAAGCAAGGGAATCAGGGTGGCGCGCGGATAAGGATAATCTGGATGAGTGGCTGAAAAATCAGACCGGCTGGGTGTATATGCTCACCTGCCTGAAAGCGTATCTGGAAAACGGTGTGACGACCTTGCGAACCGGGCTTGAAATGTGAAAAGACGCACTAGAAAGGAGCGGAGACAATGCGCGCGGAAGAAACACGATACCTTTCCATCGGGCAAGACCTTGGCGGGGAGCGCAGCCAGATGTTCGGCAAGCCATGTTTTAAGGTCAACGGCAAAGCCTTTGTCTGCTTTTTCCAAAATGGTTGCAAAGTAACCAAGCGGTTTAAGGATTACTCACTCTTTCGTTGGTACAACGATCGAGGGCTGACCAAGATGGAAATGTCGTTTTTGCGATTCACCTGCTCCCATAAATCTAAACAAAATGGAGAAACAATCTGTGTCCAAAGTAATCGCTATCGCCAACCAGAAAGGCGGCGTTGGCAAATTGCGTATCAACGCCAAAGTCACGCAACGCGCCGTGCTGCCGCGTCATATTTGGGGAGGCGGTAGATATGCGGCACAACCAAATACCCATTTTCCAACCTACTTGCAAATGACCAGCGGCGATTATACCACAAAAAGGACGTTAACGGGATTTAGATTTTAAGACGGGTTTCGGTACAAGATTTAATTGATAAACAATGGGGAATAATCAGTAAATAAAAGATAATAGCAGACCGGGTTGCCTTGAAGTCGCGAATCCGCCGGTTAATTGAATAATTTAGCAGATGTAAAGCGAACAATTATGATACATTAGCAACAATTAGTTGAGCAGTTGCAAGAAAACTGTTATAATATATAGGCTAAATAGCTTGGGCATTAAAAATGAACATGGGCAACCCCAAAGGCGAATCATCGTTACGCTATACAGTCACAAATAAACGCCATGAATTGCATTAAGGGTGGCCGGAGTATTTAAAGGCCTGGGATTTTTCGATAGAGCATAGGATTTTGGGGCTGCGCCCTCAAGAAAGGACAACATTTTTTGAAAAACCGGGTACGAAAAACAATTTCATTAATATTGCTTGTTTTGGCCGCCGCCGCCTATATATTTTTTACCAATCAAGCGTTTTTCGCAAATGGGGAGGCGTATAGTGAACCCGTTCCCCAGGGAAGAATACAGATGACTAACTGGCAGGCCGATGGAGACCTCTATATATCGCAAGAAGACCCCCAGATTCTGTTCAAGGACATTCGGGGCTCAATCAAAAGCATTGAGCTGGAGATAAAAACCCAGGACAAACTGGAACCAAAGATATACTACACGGAAGAAAAGCAGGAAGAGTTTACCGAAGCCAAAACCATCACCGATGGTTATACCTACACAAACGGCGTGCTTCGCATGAGCATCGATAAAAATGTTTACACTTTGCGAATAGATGTATGTGAAAGCGTGGGTACAAGTATACAATTGGGGCAGGTCAGCTATTATACCGACATGTTCCGCCTGAACGCAGTAATCTTTATCTGTTTTTTGTTTGCGGTAGCACTGGTGCTGTTGCCCGTATATTTGCCGGTGCAAACGTTCCGCAACCTTTGGAGCCATACAAAAAACTTCAAGCACTTTCAATATCTTTTGAGTAATCTTGTCAGGCGTGATATCATCACCAAATATCGGCGAAGCATACTGGGGATATTTTGGAGCGTATTAAACCCGTTTTTGATGATGCTCGTTATTACAGCAGTGTTTCAAAACCTGTTCCGTATACAGGTGGAAAATTTCCCGGTATACTATTTGACGGGTTCTTTGTTGTTCAATTTCAACTCGGAAGCTACTCAGGGGGCAATGACGTCGGTGGTGGGGTCCGCGCCTCTTCTAAAAAAGGTTTACATACCAAAATATATATTTCCTCTGGAAAAATGCCTTTTTGCTTTTGTGAACATGATGTTTGCTTTTGTAGCTACCATGATAATGGTAGCTATCTTGGGAATGCCTTTCCGGTGGACAATGTTCTTGTCGTTTATACCTTTCATCTACGTTTTTGTATTTTCATTGGGGCTGGGTATGATATTGTCAACTCTAAATGTGTACTTTAGGGATACC
>JAVBOF010000141.1:0-14091 GCA_031550915.1 Eubacteriales bacterium
CGTTTTAGCGATTCCATCCTCACCTTTGCCGAGTATATAATCCTTCCATTCATCGAAGCCGGTTGTCCGGCTTTCAACATATTCTTTGTCATATAGATCTTCAGTTATCCAAACATAGGCTATGGCATGCGCAAACGCGACATCCGTCCCAACTCTTGGCGCTATCCATTTATCGTTGAACAATGCTGCCGTATTATTGAAATACGGATCTATAAATACCATTTTAACGCCGAGATCTTTTAGCCATTGTCTGCGTATAGTGGTTTCAAATCCTGAGTAGTGACCTGCTGTGGTTTCCGGATCTGCCGACCAGAAAACGATCATCTCCGCGTTCTTCAATCCGTCTTCCAAAAGTCCGTATTGTTCCGGGATTCCCAACCTATGGCTAAATCCCCACATATGCATACCGCCCCAGTGCCAGCCTTCCCAGCTATCTGGGTTGTGGTCTGCATAGGTGAACCCCATAGTATTCATAAAGCGGAATAGAGAGCTGTGCCTATATCCAACGTTGCCCCAAAGGTGGTGTGAGTTTGGCTCCATATATACTGCCGGAGATCCGTAGTTTTCGCGGATACGCGTTACTTCCGCTTCGATAATATCCAGAGCTTCTTCCCAGCTGATACGTTCGTAGCCGGATATCCCTCGGTTTTGGATATTTCTTTCGCCATTAGGATCAAAATCTACGCGCTTCATCGGGTACAATATTCTGTCTGGTGAATATACCATCGATTTGTATCCCGCGGTATAAACCTGGAAAGTCGTCTTTCTCGGTGGCGTAAATTTTTTACCTCTGGCTTCGATCTCCCAGGAAGATGCGTCGGTTTCATCAAAATCCATAGGAGTTATCCTCAGTATCTTATCGTCCTTAACATATGCAAATACCGGTCCGCCTGTTGTTGAACTTGTCAATTTAACAATGTCACCCATCAGTTACCCCTCCATATATCCAGAATTTGTGTTGTGGTTTTTCTTGATTACATGCTATCACTATATGTATTTAAAGTACATTGGGAGTAAATACGATATTTCATACCCTTCAAAGGCCTATTAAAGAAGGATATACCGCCCGTAAACCCAATTCTGCAGGGATTTGCCGTCAGTTCTGCTGCACATATATATTTCGTTTTTATTGTGCTACGGCACAATAAAACTTTTGCTTCAGCACATATGTATGCATTTTCCGTTGTGCTAACGTCTGACGTCCGGAATCTATTGATCGGTTTTCTATCTTGCGGCAATTCACAATTCACAGGGGCTTCAAATTAATACTAATGTGGAGTAAAATGATAAATAACAATTTTAACCGGAGGAGCTTTTGATGCGTAAATTTTTGGGCGAGTTTAAAGAATTTATAACACGCGGCAATGTCATGGATATGGCAGTTGGTATAATTATGGGTACCGCCTTCACTGCTATTGTCACTTCACTTGTAAACGAAGTTGTGATGCCAATTATAGGGGTTTTGATAGGCGGTGTGAATTTTACCGATTTCAAGATCGTGCTTAAACCTGCCGTGGGCGAAATTGCCGAGGTTGCAATAGCTTACGGCAGTTTTATACAGCATTTGATAAATTTCATTCTCATTGCGCTCATCGTCTTCTTACTGATCAAAACAATGAACAAGTTTAGACGTAAAAAAGAAACTGAGGCGAAGGAAGAAACCGTGCCAGCGCCGTCGGACGAAATCTTGCTGCTTTCCGAGATCCGGGATCTTCTTAAGAAATAACGTAAAGACATCATCCATATCTATAGGTTCGAAAAAGTAACCTTTGTATCCATTTTTGAATAATATATCAAAAATGGATCGGAGGATAACCTATGCCTTCAAAAAACCAATTCGAAGACCTTCTGGGCAAGCCTATCGGCATTTCATTCTGGAACGGACAGGGTACATCCGGCGTTTTATGTGATTATGCTGCCAATACGCTTTATGTAGTGGAATACATGTATCAGGATAAATTCGCTCTAAAGCAATACAGCACAGCCGCTATCCAGGATGTACATCCATTTCCGCCATGCCCCAGAAGGGACGATGTTGTTTATTGACAGCCAAAGGTCAAGCCCGTCTACGAACATCAAGACGGGCTTTTGTTTTGTAATATCACGCTCTGCAAATGCATAACATCTGAATATAACAGACATTCGGAGGTGTGGCGCATTGAGAATAATATTGTTAAAGAGGAAAACCGTCCGCAAAATCGGCGCCGGCATGATTATCGCCGGGGCTTGTACCTTGGCTTTTTTGGTCATCCCACTTCTACGTTGAGCGTGTTACTCTCCGCTCTTCAGCGATTCCACCATATTTATCCTGCGCATATGCCTGCTCATGATTATGTTGACAAGCGCGGCAAAACCAATCGTTATAAGGCATGAATAGATATAACTCAAATAGCTAACAGTACGAACAAACATAACGTCACTGACCTCTGCCGTAATAACGATGTACGAGTGGAGATAGTGCCCAAGTACACACCCGAAGATAATACCGATGGCTGTCATTATGATATTCTCCCTGTATATGTACATGGCAACCTCGGGGTTACTGAACCCCAAAACCTTTATCGTCGCAAGTTCCTGGGTCCGCTCCGAAATGTTTATATTTGTTAGATTGTATAATACAACCAAAGCCAGAGCCCCCGCGGAAACGACCAGTACCCAGATTATCACATCCATCGCATCAACAATATCCTTTATATTTTGATTCGTAATGACATCCACAGCGGATATCTCGGGTATCTTTAGGTACTCTGCGGCTATCGCTTCCTTTTGCTCGTGAGTAATATCCGTAGTTTTAATTAGGATCGAATTCGACTTCGGTACCTCCCCAAATATCGATTTATAATAATCGGGCGAGAAATATATATAATGCCAAACATAGTGCTCTGTCAGAGCGCTTATCTTTGCTTTATACAACCGGTCATCCGTGTTGATCTGCATATTCCCGCCAGGCCCTTGCTTCATAACATTGCCTATCTTTTCTGTCAGTACCACACCATCGTCGCCGATATGTAAAGGCTTGTGCCCCTTGCGCGTCCTCAGCGACATGTAGTTTTCAATTTCCTTTGCGTTTTCAGGCATTATCAGCCTCGCCGCCATTTCCTCACCGTTAGCGTCCACGTTTACGACCTTGCTATAAAACTTCATAGTCGAAACAAAGTTTTCATCGTTATTTACCTTGCCAAATAAATCGTTCAGCTTCGCCTCGTCCGCGCCAGAATCATAGGTCATCTCAATATCGTAATTTATAATTTCGCCAAATTGCTTCCCGATGATCTGCGCTATGGAGTCCCTCAGTCCAAATCCCATTATAAGAAGGGACATGCATCCGACCACGCCGAGTACAGTCATTACGAACCGCAGCCTGTACCTCATCAGGTTGCGGATCGTTATCTTCCGGTTGAAGCCCAAATGTCTCCATATAAAACCGATACGTTCTAAAAACACCCTCTTTCCCTTTACCGGGGGTTTCGGCCTCATAAGGTCGGCAGATACTGTGTTTAGTTCCTTGCGGCACGCAAGGTAAGTCGCTACCGTAATACTGGCTACCGTCGCCGAAGCCGCCGCAGCGGAATGGCCGTTGTAATAACGTATAACGATATCATCCAAGTTGTACATCATATTATAGGCATTGAATATTACCCTGGGCAGAACAAGATGTCCGATTATCATGCCTATTCCGCTGCCTATAATACTCGCAACGAAGGCATAGCCAAGATATTTCGCCGTGACCGCAACCCTCGAATAGCCTAAAGCTTTCATCAGGCCAAGCTGGGTGCGGTGTTCTTCTATCATACGCATCATCGTCGTTAAGCTTACGAGCGCGGCTACCAAAAAGAATATTATTGGGAATACTTTTCCGATATTGCCGACCCGGTTGGAATCATTATAGTAGTTATTGAAGCTTTCGATCTTCTTCCGTCCCAAAACATACCACTTTGCCTCTTTTAAATTATCTATCTGTTCCTGGGCGTCATCGATCTCCTTTTGGGCGTCATCGATCTCCTGCTGGGATTCGATCTTCTTATCCTCGAACTCCTTTTCGTTATCCGCAAGCTCTTTTTTGCCGTCCTCCAGCTCTACTTTTGCCTCTTCTATCTTCTTTTTGCCTTCCCGCTTTCCGACGGCAAGCTTTCGTTCAGCTTCCTTTACCTGCGCTTTCCCATCTTGCAGAGCTTTAACACCCTGTTCATAAAGCTTCTTGCCCTCTTCAAACTCTGCCTTCCTTTTATCAAACTCCGCTTTTCCTTCTTTATATTGGGCAAATCCCCCATCATACTGCTTTTTCCCTTCCTCATACTGCAGCATCCCACTGTCATATGTTTGGGAAAGGGTCTCATATTGCGCATTCATCTGAGGCAAATCAGGGTCTTCGGGCGGCAATTGCCCTATCGCTGCCGCCAGCCCATCCATTTGCTGTTTTAGTTGATCAAGCTGGTTTTTACTATCGTTAAGTTGTTTTTTGCTGTCATCCAGAAGCTTTTTTGTTTCATTTAGCCGGGTCTCTCCCTTGTCGATCTCCTTCTGCCCGGCATCCAGCTTTTTCTTATTGTCCTGCAATTCCTTTTCGCCCTTATTTATATCCGCTTTGGCTTTTTTTATTTGGCTTTCGCCTTTGCGTATCCCATTTTCATAATCCTTTTCCGCATCCGCCAGTTTCTTTTCGCCGTCAGCCAATTCTTCATGGGCATCATCTATCTTTTGTTGGGCATCCGCCAGCTTTTCGTCCCTCTCCCGCCTGCCGTCAGCCAGTTTCTAGCGTGAGTCGTCCAGCTCCTCGTTTGCATCATCCACTATTTTTTTATAGCGGATCTGAGAACGGACCTTTCCTAGTTCGTCCAGCTCCGTATCAAGCGGCGCGATAAAGTCATAGTATTCCTTTTCAAACATATTATAGTTCTTGGAGTTTTTTGCCGTGAGATAAACGGTAGTATAGTACTCCGAAGAGAACGCCTCGTATGGAACCATAATAAAATAATCCAAGTTGCCGCTGCCCAACGTTGAGCTGCCCAAAAAATCGGATAAATGCATAGGGGATTTGCAGGTTCCTACAATTTTAAATTTTGTTGTATTGAGCGTTTCAGAGATGTCGTCCTCACCGGTTAGATACGCCGATATATAGTCACCAATCTTATAGCCCGTATTCTTTATAAACCTGTATTCTACAATACACTCATCCTTGGCTTGCGGTGCGCGCCCTTCAATAAGCTTATAATGGTTTATAACGTCCTCATCCGCAGCTCCCTGTTCGGAGAGCGCATACATCTTACAAACCCAGCGCTTGTCACCCTCATTTATATAGACATCGGTGCCGTAAGACGCCTCCACCCTTTCGACTCCGTCTACCGCTTGTATATTTTGGATATCCTCATCATTGAAACCGATGGTAGAAACCAGATTGAAATCCATAAAGTTCTGCTGTTTATAATAGGCATCAGCCGAATATCTCATATCCGGGGCAGTAGCAAGGATGCCAACATAAAAGGCCACACTCAAAAAAGCCATTAGAAAAATGGATATAAAGCGTGACTTGTTCTGCCATATTTCTCTAAGTATGTTCTTACTAAAAGCCTTCACTACCACTCAATCCTTTCGATCGATTGTGGCTCTTCGTTTACATACATCTTGGAAACGACGCCGTTTTTGATCTTGATGACCTTATCGGCAATAGGCGCGATTGCGCTGTTATGAGTTATAACAACGACGGTCATGCCTTTTTCCCTGCATGTGTTTTGTAAAAGCTTTAGTATCGACTTGCCCGTTTGATAATCCAACGCGCCAGTTGGTTCATCGCATAGCAGGAGCTTCGGATTCTTTGCCAAAGCCCTGGCAATTGCAACGCGCTGTTGTTCCCCGCCGGAAAGTTGGCTAGGGAAATTATCCATGCGGTCTCCAAGACCAACGTCCTCTAGAGTCTTTTTTGGATCGAGCGAATCCCTGCAAATTTGAGCCGCCAGCTCTACATTTTCTAGCGCCGTCAAATTCTGCACAAGATTATAGAATTGAAAAACAAATCCTATATCATATCTCCGGTAATTCGTAAGTTCTTTCTCTTTATATTTGGATATATCCACCCCATCCACAACTATAGTTCCGGATGTACAGGAATCCATTCCCCCAAGAATATTGAGCACTGTACTTTTACCCGCGCCGCTAGGGCCAGAGATGATAACAAACTCGCCTTCGTTTATTGTAAATGTAACGCCTTCAACCGCATGGACATCGACCTCTCCGACATGATAGGTCTTAACGACATCCCGCAGGTCTACAAATGCGGTTTCATTCATATTTACCGATGCTATTTCCTGTTCCATGATCCCTACTTTCTTTTTTCTTACCCTCTGGTGTAACTCTATTCCGAAAGAGTATGTTTGTCAACAAAGTGGTTGTTTAATTCTTGTAACATTTTTGTCTACCTGCATACCGGTTCCGAGGGAAAAAAAACGCGGCGAAAACCGCCGCGAAATCTGTAAGATATTATTCAGTTCCAAACATCCTGTCTCCGGCATCGCCAAGGCCGGGCACTATATATGCATGGGGATTCAATCCATCATCCAAAGCTGCCGCATAAATATCAACATCCGGGTGTTTATTCTGGATCCTTTTTACACCTTCCGGTGCCGCTATCAAATTAACGAGCCTGATGCTTTTGCATCCCTGCTTTTTTATATAGCTGATTGCTGCAGAAGCGCTCCCTCCCGTTGCAAGCATGGGATCCAATACAAAAACCTCGCGTTCATCGATATCCGCAGGCAGTTTACAATAATATTCCTTTGGTTCAAGGGTTTCCGGATCCCTGTATAATCCAATATGCCCCACAACAGCATCCGGAATGAGTTTTTGTATACCTTCGACCATACCCAACCCTGCACGGAGGACCGGTACTATACATATTTCCTTACCGGCTAAAACATTCGCTTTTGTATGACATACAGGCGTCTCTACAGAGACTTCTTTAAGCGGCAATCCCTTTGTGAATTCATATGCCATTAGCATGATTATTTCGTCCAGCAATCTGCGGAAATCCATACTTTCGGTTTCCCTGTTACGAATCATCGCCAGTTTATGCTTTACGAGGGGATGCTCAATAAGGTGAATCGCTCCCATCTCAATCCTCGGTTTGTAGATACTTCTTTTCTATGTCGCTTATTTTCCCGACCCTGACGGCGTGCCGTCCTTTAACAAATTCCGTATTAAGCCAGGTCTCAAGTATATCGACCGCTATCGACGGCCCAAGTGTCCTGCCGCCCATAACCAAAATATTGCTGTCATTATGTTCACGGCACATCCTCGCAGAGAAGGTATCCGAGCACAACGCCGCGCGTATGCCCGGTACTTTGTTTGCAGCTATGCTAATGCCTATGCCTGTCCCGCAAATCAAAATGCCTCTATCGAATTCCCCGGACGAAATACCAGCCGCAACCTTCAGTGCTATGTCTGGATAGTCTACGGATTCCATTGAATAACAGCCGACATCATAGAACTCGACATCAAGAGCCTTTAGACTGTCTATTATTATTTGTTTTAATTCGTAACCGCCATGGTCACTCCCTATTGCTAACATAACACTCTCCTAATCATTACGTATAAAAAGAACTATTTTTATAATTCTTCACCCCAAAGGCCGTCCAGTTTATCGATGAGCTTTTTAAGCGCTTCCTGTATTTGGTTGGCGGCTTCAAGGTAGTTTTCATAAGGCTCCCGGAACGGGTCTTCTATATCATATCCTTCACCCGGAAAACCTTCAACATCTTCAGCGTATCCCTTTAGCGTGTGCGCTTTACCATAAGATTCCGGAGATATCGCTTCAAGCTCCTCAAGGTGACGGGCTTCCATCGTTAGTATGATATCCGCATCTTCAGCCATTTCCCTTGTCAGTTGGCGGGATTTATGCTTATGGATGTCTATCCCTTTTTCTTCCATGACCCTTTGGCTGTTTTCATTGGAACTTGATCCGTCCAAAGCAAAAGTGCCAGCAGAAGAAACTTTTACCTCGCCTCGTAATCGGGGGTGGTCGTCGACCATCTCGTCCATCATCGCCTCGGCCATCGGGCTGCGGCAAGTGTTACCGGAACACACGAACAATATGGATTTCAAAAAAATACCCTCCTAAACACTGCGAATATTAAATCCGGCGGCCCTCAGAGCCCTATTCATAACCGCCAGTCCAACTCCGTCCTGCGGAAAAGCCTGCATATACGCAGTATCCGCTTCGATATTCTCTGAAGCAAGCAGGCTGGAGTAAAATTCCCTTGCTACAGATTTTATATCGTTTGGACTTCCAATGCAAATCATGTTTCTATCTCCAAATACCTCAATTCTGTCACTTGGAGCAATAATCACAGGTTTTAATCCGTTGGCTTTGTCTACATCATATAACCTGCATATTTCTCGTTCTACGTCCGTATTGCTCCCATCAACGAGTGTAAGCGCGGTTTTTGGCATATAATGAGAATGCTTCAGTCCGGGCGACGGCACCTCTGCGCCGTCATCCATTTCCCGCAGCACCGCATTGGAAATATCTACTGCACCAAGTGCATCATGTATCTGCTGGGGGGTGATCAAGCCCGGGCGTAAGATGCAAGCTATATCGCCTGTCATATCCACTACCGTCGATTCCAGTCCAACGCTGCATCGCCCACCATCCAAGATTAGCGGTATGCGTCCTTCCATATCCGAAAAAACATGTGCGGCGCATGTTGGGCTCGGCCGGCCTGAATAGTTCGCGCTTGGCGCAGCGACCGGATTTTTACATTTCTCCAGAAGAAGAAGTGCATGGCCGTTGCCTGGCATCCTTACAGCGACCGTCCCCAGCCCACACGATACCGCAGGCGCAACAACACCCCTGCTCTTTAGTATAAGCGTAAGAGGGCCCGGCCAAAAATGGTACATCATCTTTTGCGCGTTTTCATCAATGTAGCATAGCGGTTCAACGTCCTCGATAGCACCGACATGAACTATAAGCGGATTATCCGCGGGCCTGCCCTTGGCCTCAAATATGCTCAGCACGGCCTGCTGGTCTGTAGCGTCCGCGCCAAGTCCATAAACCGTCTCCGTCGGGAAAGCAACGAGGCCACCCGTGTTTATTATTTCTGCCGCTTCATTGATAGCGCCAAAAACGTTCTCTTTTAGGCTTAAAACCTTTGTCTTCAGTGTTTCTCACTCCAACGATATAATGTACGTTATTTGTCGAAAGACATATAACATTGTCTATATTTCGATGAACATTGTCGAAAGGCAGATGGCGCCACCAAGCAAAAACCCAAGCGCAAACCATAAAGGAATACTTTTTGCTTCAAGCTTTTTTGCTTCGGGGAGCATATCTCCCATCACCACCATCAGCATCGCACCGGCGGCAAATCCCACACAATAACCCGCGAATTCTTCGGATATACTTCCAATAGCGTTGCCCAGGCCGGCGCCGATGCCAGTCGGAACACCCGCCAGCATGCACAAAAGAACTATCACCAGAGGCTTCTTTCCATCCATCCTCATCGGCAACGCCATGGCAAAACCCTCCGGCAGATCATGGAAAGCTATAACCATCGCCAGCGTGAATCCTTTTGCAAGGCTTATATGAAGCTCTCCTCCAACTGCAAGTCCTTCGGGCAGATTATGCGTGGCTATGCTTATGCCTACAAGCAGTGCCAAATTCCCCAACGAACCGGTTTTTTCTTTTGGCTTCAATAAAAATTCAAAGCCAATTATGAGCAGCACTCCGGAAATGATCCCGGAAACTCCGTAGAGAGGCTTTCCGCCAAACGCTTCGGGCAAAAGATGGAAAACCACTGTAGCGCACATTATGCCGGATGCCAGCGACAGCAGTGAACTCATGCCTTTTTTCCCCGGGTTTTTGACAAACAGGCTCAGAATGCCGCCAACACCAGTGCCTAAAACCCCAACAAGGCTCCCGATAATAGTTGAATTCAATACATGGTTCAATAGGTTGATCTCCAAATACTTTATTTGTATATAGTATTGAAGATCATATCTTTATATGTCTGCAGTATATATATCCGTCAGACACGTTATTAAAAGCCTATTCCGACTGCTCTTTTGTGTGGTTTAGCAGTCCTCCCGCGATCAAAATATCCTTCAATCTTTCCGAAGCATCCAAACGAACCTTAAAACGCATATCTTTCTTCGGAACCAAAAGCTCAAAGCAACCTTTCAGAATGTTTTCAGCAGCGTTTTCCATAACGATGCAGTCGCCTTCCTCCAGCTTGTCATAATCGCTCTCATCTTCAAAAACGAGCGGCAAAATGCCGGAGTTGATCAGATTGGACATATGGATCCTCGCAAAGGATTTCGCTATCACACCCTTCACCTCAAGGTATAGAGGTACAAGCGCCGCATGCTCACGGCTGGAGCCCTGTCCGTAGTTATGTCCCGCAACAAGCCAACCGCCATGGTTCTGCTTGGCCCTCTCAGGGAACTTCGCGTCCACCGGCGTAAGGCAATAGTCCGAAAGGAATGGAATATTACTTCTGAATGGCAGTAGTTTTGCATTAGATGGCATAATATGGTCGGTTGTGATATTGTCTTCCATCTTTAATAATGTGACGCCCTCAACAGTGCTTCCAATACGTTTGTTTATCGGGAATGGCTTTATGTTTGGCCCCCGGACAATTTCAACATCACCGTCCGCCGAAGGAGGAATAACGAGGTTATCGTTTATTAAAAATTCCGAAGGGATATCTATATCAATAACTTCTCCCAATTCGCGCGGATCCGTCAAAACGCCTGCCACAGCAGTAGCTGCGGCGGTCTCCGGACTAACCAAATATATATCAGCACTGTTCGTTCCGCTTCTGCCAAAAAAGTTGCGGTTGAACGTGCGGACGGAAACGGCGTCCGTCTTCGGCGCCTGCCCCATACCGATGCACGGCCCGCACGCGGCTTCTAATACGCGGGCACCGGAAGCCAAAATATCAGCCATCGCTCCGGATTCTGCCAGCATTGTCAGCACCTGTTTACTCCCGGGAGATATCACAAGACTCGTTTGCGGATGTACGGTCTTCCCTTTAAGTACCGAAGCGACCTTCATCATATCCTGCAATGATGAATTCGTGCAGCTGCCGATGGCCACCTGATCTACTTTTATCTTACCGATATCTTTTATTGACTTTATATTATCCGGGCTGTGTGGGCATGCGGCGAGCGGCTCAAGAGAATCAAGGTCTATAACAATAGTTTCATCGTAAACAGCGCCGTTATCCGCTTTCAATTCCATCCAATCATTGCCTCTGTTTTGCGCATACAAAAATGCTTTCGTAACTTCGTCGCTCGGAAATACCGAGGTCGTCGCTCCAAGCTCAGCCCCCATATTGGTTATCGTGGCGCGTTCCGGCACACTCAAACCGGCGATATCGCCGGAGTATTCAATTATCTTTCCGACTCCGCCCTTTACACTCAGCACACTCAAAACCTTCAAAATTACATCCTTTGCGGAAACAAAAGGCTTTAATTTACCTTTAAGCTGCACATTGCAAATTTTTGGCATCGAAAGATAGTACGCTCCGCCGCCCATTGCTACAGCTACATCTAAGCCTCCAGCGCCAATGGCGAGCATACCTATCCCTCCGCCTGTGGGGGTATGGCTGTCCGAACCAAGCAAGGTCATGCCCGGCACTCCAAACCTTTCAAGCTGAACCTGATGGCATATGCCATTGCCCGGCTTGCTGAAATATATCCCGTGTTTTGAAGCAACGGTCTGGATATACATATGGTCGTCCGCATTTTCCGGACCGGCCTGCAGGGTGTTGTGGTCGATATACGCAACCGAGCGCTTTGTAAGTACCCGCGGCACCCCCATAGCTTCAAACTGCAGATATGCCATGGTTCCTGTGGAATCCTGTGTCAATGTTTGATCGATCTTTATAGAAATCTCTTCGCCCGGGGCCATTCTGCCCGAAACAAGATGCGATTCTATCAATTTGTACGCAACACTCTTTCCCATGCGCAACCTCCTGATTAAGACTTTTTTTCAATGATATATTTTGAGGAGTCGGGTGTCAATCCTAATATCCGTATAATGCTTCCCGTCCATCTTTTACCGAGTGTTTGACGTCGGCTCAAATAACTTTTTTACCTGTTTTTTAGACAATAAAACTTGAAAATTAATGTTCACATTTGCTTTATTCCATTTAAAAAAAATGATATAATAATTTGATTTGAGTTATGTCTTTAAGCGAACATGGCCAATGGTATTTTTTTGTTTAGACATAAATCAAATCTATGTTTTTGAATAATGGAAAGGTAACGACATATGATAATGCATTTAGGCGGCGATGTAACTGTGCCGGTTAAAGATATAGTCGCAATTTTGGATTATTCCAGCTCCGGTGGTTTGAAAAACACCGCTTCCTTTTTGAAGCAAATCGAATCAAAGGGAGCTATGGAGCTGATATCCGGGGAGGAAAAAAAATCTTTCGTAATTATCAATTCCGGAGGCAAAACAAAGGTGGTACTTTCGCCGATATCCTCTTCTACTCTGTTAAAACGGAGTAATTTTGTTAACGGTATCGGCATTCAATAATGTAAATAACCGCAAGGCGGAAAATTATGGAGCAGGTGAATATGCAGGATAATACTTATGACGCATCTCAAATCCAGGTTTTAGAGGGCCTGGAAGCTGTCCGGAGGAGACCGGGCATGTACATTGGTTCTACCGATTCACGCGGTTTGCACCATCTGGTGACTGAAGTTGTGGATAACAGTATAGACGAAGCCCTCGCAGGCTTTTGCGATACTATCGAGGTCGTGATCCACCCCGATGATTCCGTCAGCGTACGCGACAACGGCAGGGGTATACCCGTAGATATGCATCCAAAGGTGCAAAAACCTGCATTAGAAGTGGCTCTTACTATGCTCCATGCCGGCGGCAAATTCGGAGGTGAGGGATATAAGGTTTCCGGCGGTTTGCATGGCGTTGGTATATCGGTTGTAAACGCTCTTTCTGAAAGCCTCGTTGCCGTCATATGCCGGGACGGAAAGAAATATCAGCAGAAATTTTCCCGCGGAGATGTGATAGGTAAACTTGAAGTAATCGGAGAGACGGAGGAGACCGGTACGATTATAACCTTTAAGCCCGATCCCGAAATCTTCGAAATTCTTTCATTCAGCTTTGAAACTATGCGAAACAGGCTGAGGGAGCTGGCCTTTCTGAACAAGGGAATAACCATATCCATAATGGATGAGAGAAACGACCAGTATAAGTCTTACAATTACGAAGGCGGTATAGTGTCCTTTGTTCAATACCTCAACAAAAATAAGGGCGTCGTACATGACGAGCCTATCTATTTGAAGGCTGAAAAAGATTCATCTACTTTGGAAATTGCCATGCAGTACAACGAAACGTATACTGAGAGCATCTTCACCTACGCAAACAATATCTGCACTCATGAGGGTGGCAGCCATCTGCAGGGTTTTAAAACGGCGCTTACAAGGATCTTTAACGACTACGCCCGGAAGAATGGCTATTTAAAGGCCAATGACCAAAACCTGAGTGGAGAGGATATCCGAGAAGGTCTGACGGCCATAATAAGCGTAAAACTGACGGAACCACAATTCGAAGGCCAGACCAAGACAAAGTTAGGTAACAGTGAGATACGTACCTTGGTAGAAACGTCCATGGGAGAATGGCTGAATATTTTCCTTGAAGAAAACCCCTCCGTTAGCAAAAACATACTTGATAAATGCCTTACGGCTGCGCGGGCGCGTGAAGCCGCGAGAAAGGCGAGGGATTTGACCCGCCGCAAAAGTGTATTGGAAAGTAACGCGCTACCGGGCAAGCTCGCGGATTGCAGCGAGCGGGATCCAAAACTTTGCGAGATATTTATCGTTGAGGGCGACAGCGCGGGAGGAAGCGCAAAGCAGGGCAGGGATCGTAATTTCCAGGCAATTTTGCCGTTACGCGGCAAGATATTGAACGTTGAAAAAACAAGGCTGGATAAGATACTTGCAAACACCGAGATAAAGGCGATGATAACGGCTTTTGGTGCGGGCATAGATGTAGATTTCGATTTGGAAAAGCTCAGGTACCATAAAATCATCTGTATGACCGATGCCGATGTTGACGGGAGCCATATCCGT
>JAVBOF010000134.1:0-16016 GCA_031550915.1 Eubacteriales bacterium
TCCGTTCCCGCATCGCCTGACGGTTTAAATTACCTTCGTTTGTAATAAAACCCTTGCCAAACTGCTCCTCTATCCTTTTGAGACCGATACTGCCTTTTTCCACAACCTGCCTCGCTATAATATCGGTATCTATTACATTTGCGCCGAGCCCGGCTAAATGCCTTGCAATCAAGGATTTTCCCGATGCTATACTTCCTGTCAATCCAATAACTTTCATATCATTTTGCTTCCAACCAGTTGTTGCCGTGGTATACGTCCGCAACTATCGGTACATCCATAGGCAAAACGTTCTCCATACAGCTTTTTAATAGCGGCTCGACGGCGTCCAATTCGTCCCTCCGGGCGTCGAGTATCAATTCGTCATGCACCTGCAAGATCAGTTTTGTTTTGAGCCCCTTTTCTTCCAAGCCTTTATATATAGCTATCATGGCCATCTTTATCATATCCGCAGCAGTACCTTGGATAGGCATATTCAAGGCGATCCTCTCACCGAACGAGCGCACATTAAAATTTGATGAAAACAATTCATCGATATAAAGCCTTCTGCCCATCAGCGTGCTTACATACCCGTTTTCCCGCGCCTGTTCAACGATATCCTGCATATATTGGCGGATGCCGCTGTATTTGCTTAAGTAGTTTTTGATATACTCCGAAGCCGTCTTGACCGGTATATTCAAATTCCTCGCCAGTCCAAAATCACTTATACCATAAACTATACCGAAATTTACGGCTTTTGCCGCGGAACGCTGGGATGCGGTAACCGCCTCCAAAGGTACGGAAAAAACCTCGGAAGCCGTTCTGGAATGAACATCCTGATTCTTGTTGAACGCGTCCTGCATAACCTGGTCTTTGGCGATATGCGCCAAAACGCGTAATTCGATCTGGGAATAATCCGCAGCGACTATGGTATTAGATTCCCCGCTGGGCACAAAAGCCCTGCGTATCTCCTTTCCCTCTTCCGTGCGGATCGGTATATTCTGCAAATTCGGCTCGGTGCTGGATATCCTGCCAGTTGAGGCGACGGTCTGCTGAAAGCTGGTGTAGATCCTGCCGTTTTTGGATAGATCCAGCAATCCATCTATATAGGTGCTCTTAAGCTTAAATATCTTTCTATACTTTATTAGTTCACCGATGATCTCGTGTTCGCCGCTCAGCTTTTCCAATACGCTTATATCGGTCGAGTAACCGGTCTTGGTCTTCTTTATAACAGGGAGTTTCAAATCATCAAATAAAACCTCGCCCAGCTGCTTTACGCTGTTTATATTAAATGGCTTACCAGCATGGGCATATATGCTGTCACTCATGCTTTTAATGATATCCGAATACTTTTCAGAGAGTTCCTCCAAGACCTTTTCATCTATACAAAAGCCCTGATTCTCCATACCGTAAAGCACTTCTATTAGCGGCAGCTCAATTTCACGGAACAGTTTTTGCATCTCAAGAGCCTCTATCTTTGTTTCCATCGCATCTTGCAGTGCAAACAATATGTTAGCGCCGCTTTGGCCGCCGCTAAGGTATTTTTCACTTAGGTAGGAAAGGTTGTAATCTGCCTTACGGGGTTCAAGCAGGTAGGCGGCAATGACCACGTCAAAGCTAAGGTTGCATATACTTGCACCGAAAGGTTCAAGCATATGCATAAGGCTTTTTGCATCGAATACGGTTTTTGGCTTGTCTAAAGCAAGCAGCGTTGAGACGCTTTGCATAGCCTCAGTGATATCAATACCGTCATCCAGCAAAGTTGCATTGATATGAATATCATACTGTTTTCTTGAAGGCAAACAGGCGATCGATATATTGTCACCAATGATCGCGGCTATCCTTTCGGCATCCTTCATATCCGCCATATGCTTTTGAAGTTCCACAGTATCGCTTATATTGTAAAGCTCAAAAGGATCCGCGGCTGTTTTAGCCGTCTCGCCGACCGGTTTTGACGGTATTGTGACCTTTGCTTTAGGCGCATCAGCCGGCTTTTTCCCCGCCTTTTTATCCAACCTCGTTATGAGGCTTTTCATATTCAAATCTTTTAATATATCTTCGGCGCCATACACCGATTGCCAGGTGAAATCAAACTCAGCAAGATCGTGCTCCAATGGCACGTTTTTTTTGATCGTCGCAAGTTCCTTGCTAAGACGCGCAATATCGGCGTGTTCTGTCAGTTTTTCCTGCAGCTTTGCGCCGCCTGCATCTTTAATATTAGCCAGCACGCCTTCCAGACTTCTAAACTGCTGCACGAGTTTCAAAGCAGTCTTTTCGCCGATTCCGGGAACACCGGGGATATTGTCGGAGCTATCACCCATCAAACCCTTAACATCCTTCAATTGTTCCGGCGTAACACCGTAACGTTCCAATATCCCATCCGGGCTGTACAAAACTACGTCGCTTATACCCTTGCGCATCATCAAGACGTCCGTATCGGCATTTACAAGCTGCAGGGCATCTTTATCACCGGATACCAAAATGCTCCTTATCCCTTGTTTGGAGGCTTCGACGGATATCGTGCCGAGTATATCGTCGGCCTCGTATCCTTGAAACTCCAAATACGGTATGCCCATAGCGCGCAAAACATCCCTTATAAGTCCAAATTGAGGTACCAATTCGTCGGGCGTCGCGGCCCTCGTTCCTTTGTATTCATCATACATGGCATGGCGGAAGGTTTTGCCGTGCATGTCGAACGCAACGACGACCGCATCTGGCTTATAATCCTCTATTGCTTTAAACATCATGCCCAAAAAGCCATAGACCGCGTTGGTATATCTTCCCTTGTTGTCGCTCAATGAAGGCAGGGCATGAAAAGCCCTGTGCATTATGCTGTTGCCATCCAGCGCCATTATATAAGAACCCATGCTTCCTCCTTTTGGCCAGTATTATCCGGATTAATAATAAGGCCGCTCTTAGCGGCCAAATGTGCTCAAAGATTAAATTGCTGGCCGATATACCGTATCTGCCATATCTTTTTATCCTTTACCCGGCTATCCCGTACAAACTTTTCTACGGCGTGATGATCCTGGAAAAAATGCATTGGAATGAACAAGCCGGTTTCAAATTTTTGCAAAAATAACAGTGCGCCGTCATAGAAATCGGTTCCCATACGAGAATCAACAGGGAAGAATGCTATGTCGAAAAACCCTGTTTTCTTTTGGATCGTTTCCAGCTCATGCATAAAGTCGTCCTTGGACTGCAAAACGTAGCTTTCGCTGCTTTCGTCCTTCCAGTGCCAGTAGTTCAAATCCCCGGCATGGAATATCTTTTTCCCCTCGTACTCAACCATAAAGGAAACGCCGATATCCGTGCTGCCAAAAGCGTATACCCCGATATCTTCCACTTCGGCGCTCTGCATAGGCGCAAGCAGGCAAACGTTTTTTATTCCTGCCTTTTTAGCGGATTTTTCAATATCGCTGCTAAGGAAATAATACGTATTGGGATTATATTTTTGCCAATCGAATATTACCTTGTTGAAATGGTCCATATGCGAATGACTTGCAAAGACATAGACATTTCGCTGGTTTTTTAAAAGGCTTTCGGTTATTACGCCATTTTTGAGGCATCTCTCACCAATAGCGGTATCTTTGAAATAATCGAACACCAGCAGATCCATATCCGATTGAATTGCAAACCCACTGTTGAACAAATAGGTAATAATCATAAAATTCGCCTCAACGTCAGGATATCATATCGCCCTGATAGCTTATCAGGGAAGCTTCATGTACACCGGGGATATTCATAAACTGGTTGATGGCCTTAGATTCTCCTTCACGCAGCCTGAGCTCTATAGTCATCTCTATTCCCCTTTTGCTTATCGTCTTGTTCTTCAAAACGCCTTTTGGCAGCTGGCGCAAAACAGCATTAACCTGCTGTGTGCAGGAATCGTCATAATGCAGGACCAAAAGGTAGGGCGCCGATATCTTAAACTTGAAAGAAGAAAGCAGAAACATCAGGATACCGATTATCACGCAGCCGATGATGCCGACAAGGAAAAACCCCGCCCCGATAGTTATACCCGCGCCGATCGCCCAAAACATATAGACGGTATCCAACGGCTCTTTTATGGCTGTACGGAAACGGACGATAGACAGAGCGCCGACCATACCGAGCGACAGCAATACATTTGCGGAAACGGTCATAATTATAAGCGCGGTTATCATTGAGAGCATTATCAGCGATATATTGAACGACCTCGAATATAAAACCCCGCTGAAGCATTTTTTATAGACCATAAAGATAAACGCGCCCATAAGAAAGGCCAAAGCTAAAACAAAAATCACCTTAGACCAGCTTAGGCTGTTATTGGTATCAAAGCTTTCTAAAAATCCTTTCTTAAACATATCGTTAAATGTGTAAGTGGTATTCTGTTGCGGCATAAAAATCCCCCTATATAATTCCTTTGTATATTATTTTTGCGAAATAACGGGCGCTATATTTCTATAGACAACCTTGTCAATCGTTACTGCGGCAAATGACATATTTGCTTATTGCTTGTCTGGAGTAGTTATCCACCTTTAAAAACTCATAAATAAACTGGGGCAAAAAATCATTGAACTTTATCTCCATGATTATACCGTAATTATCCGCAGGTATAGTAAAAAGCTCACCAAACAGCTGGCCTTTGAAATTTGCCGACGCAAGCTGTTTATCAAAAGTTATCCGAACATCCTGATAATGGTGGACATACGCTTCACGGGTATAATCCACTATTTTGACCGGAGCCAACCTGTTTACACGCATCTCCACATACATCATATTTGCCAGAGGCAAATGACGGCTCAACAGCACGGTAGGATCTCCGGCAATGATATCTTCGTATTCACCAATGCTGAGCGGCATCGTTACCTTGTGTATGTAGGAACCTTTCTTATCCTTGCGTTCAAGCATTATACGCCTGTCACTTTTGTTGTATATGCGGATGCGATATTTCTGCCGGTTATCTACGCCCGCAAGCTTGTCCAGCGCAGCCGAATTATACATATCGTCAAAATACAGGCTGCGTATATGGTAATCGCCATATTCATCCGCATGCGGGTCATGCTGCAAAAGATACTTCAAACGCATGCTAAGGTTGATATAATCAGATTTATTCAAATAATATTTTAGCTCGTTTCGAAACTTCAAAACCCTATTCATCTTCCTTTTCTTCTGTATCCGGAGCTTTAGTTGGCGCCGGAGCCTTGCCGCTGCTGCCAAACAGCTCATTTGCCTTAGCGTCGCTTACACCCATGTTCTTTTTGATAAAACCAATGAAATAGGCGGGCCTTTCCATGGCAAATTGTTTCATCTTCTCGATCTGGCTCTTATAACCTTCCGGAGTCATCAAACGGTACTCTACCTGACCCCAGTTGGTGTCAGTAAAACTATTCCACGTTTCTATATTTGGCTGGACCTCACTTGTAATTACAGCCGATAGCTCGTCCATACGCTTCATGATCCTGTCGGGATCAAACGTATTCTTGAGATGATAGGCGACCCGTTCCAAAAAATATTCCTTGTAATCCGCGTTCTTCAGCAAAGACCGGATGATCAATGTTGAAAAAGCATGTCCTGCACCCGTGCCTTCGGGATTGATACAGAAGAAAACTGTATCGTGTGTCTGCGATCCGGGGGTCATGCCCCAATCAAAATCATAGCATATCCAGCGCCATTTATTGTCGATCTCTTTGCTGCGCCACCATTTGATATTGCCGTTGTCCCTGTTTACAAAGTACATTATGGATATGATCCAATCGGTATAGCTTTGTACGTCTATCTGTTGAGCCAGCTTATCGTAATCTGCCTTTTGGGACGTATTGGCAGTTTTTAGCCAATCCATCATAGCCAGATAATCCTTGGATCCGTTACCTGAGAGGTTCGTCTTGCCGGAGCCTACAAGGATATCGATAGAATCCTTGTTTTCTATATAGTGGTGCTGGGCCAGATAATGTTCGTTGACCTTTTCACGGATATTATATAATCCCCAGTATTTGCCGTTAAGATACAGCACACACTGCACATAAGACTGCACGTCCAAATCGGTCGTCTCGCCCATAAGGCTGGTCATAACCAGGTCACGGATGAAGGTTCGGTACCAATCCTGGCCCGATTGGCGGAATACTATGGATTTATAATCCTTATATGGCAAAGCGTCAAAAAAAGGATACTCCAGCCTGTTATTACCGTATTCCGACCGAGCTATAAAAGCAAGAGACTTCTTTTTTTCCCCCCTTGCAAAAGCGCCGAATATGCGTGTAACGCCTTCGGAGGTAAAGACCTCCTTACCGTCTTTAAAATACTCAAAATTAGCGGGAACCTCGGTTTCCTTAAAGAAATTGGCGCCGTCAAAGGGCAGTACATCCTTGGCGTTTGGCCCTTTCATATAGATACCGGTCTGTGGATCGAAAAAATCCTTTGGATTAACACTGAGGGATATTACCGGTATCTTATGGTTCATACCTATAAAGTATGTTGCAGACATAGTTCTTCCGGCCATCATTCCGTCCTTAAAACACCTTGCGCGCAAAACCGTCGTTTTATCTACCGTAATAGGGCCGTTTACAGCGTTAGAGCCGGTCCCGGGCATAGAGCCGTCGGTAGTGTACCTTATCGTTGCCCCCTGTTGGTCCGTAGTCAGCGTCACGGTTTGTGGAGTGGAATAGAAACCGGGCTGTACGCTGGGAGCTGGCGGTTTTGTAAAGCCGTTATGGCCCTCCCCGTTATTTTCCCCAGGTGTGGGCGCATCAAAAAAATAAAACCCTTCCTTGCCGTCCATCCTCCCATATGAGATGTTTTGCGGTAGGGTATCTATCATCATCTTATCTATGATCTTGCCTTCGGGGCTGCAAAGGATGAGGTTTTCACCTTCCTTGTTAAGCCGAAAGCTTGTATTCAGGTACTTTTTTTTTACATTGGTATCCATAACGCCGGAGAGCATTACAAGCTTCAAGCCACCTGGCTGCAGTTCCCCGGCGGGGAATTTAAAGCGCGCCTTGTTTGAAGGGTTATCCGTCAAAGCATAGTTTTCCAGCTGTACAGGCTGGCCGGAGATATTCTTTATCTCCACCCAATCATAGTAATGGCCGTCCTCCTCCTGCGCATACTTGGTATTACCGGACAACACTTCGTTCAAAATTAGCGGACCCGCACCCATAGCATGGTCTTTCTGATATTGTTTATGTCCGTCTTCCGTATTCGGGTAGCCGGGCGAAGGGGTAGTCGTTGTGCTATATTGCCCGTCCGGCTGGCGGATAAGAGCCACATCGGGGCCAAGTTCCTTATAATCTACCCTGTCGAGAAGTTGGCCTTTTGCGTTGCTTATGATAACGCTTTCCTCATATGCCGAAAGCCTGAAACTCGCATGCAGTTCGTTACTCGCGGGTGGCGCTGTTTGTGTTTCGTTTTGCTGACCAACTGGCTGTTCGGATCCATCAGCTTGCGTTTCGTTTTGCCGGGTTTCCTGATCGGAGCTCTTGCCCGAAGCAAAGATCAGCAGATATTGCCCGGCTGCAATTTTTGTGCCCTCGGGTATCTGCCATTTCTGCAGCTCGTCTTCGGCATCTGAAAGGTAATATCCGGATAGATCCAGTTCCTGGGCTGATTCGTTTACCAATTCTATATAATCGGAATACTCTCCATCCTTGTCCATCAAAGTGGTTTTGTTTGAAGCCATTACCTCTGAAACAAAAATTCCGGGGTTTTGGACTACCAGGCTTTTCAGATACTCCGCATGGCCTTCTTCGGTGTTCGGGTATCCCGGGGAAAACTTGTTGGATATGTCATACGTCCCGTCGGACATACGCAGCATAGCCATATTAGACGCCATGTCCTTGAATTCGACCTTGTCCATAACGTTTTTTGAGGCGTCAACAAGGACGACGCTTTCCCCTTTTGCTTTCAGCTTAAATCCGCAGTGTAAAGCCTCCGGCGTATAGCTCAATTCATCAGAGCAATATACTAATAAGTAGCCCTTGGCTGGGATAGATACGCTTGGGAAAGCCCATTTGATGTTGTTGTCCGGATCATCCGAAAGGCCCCAGTTATAAAGGCTGAAATCCTCGTCGCTATCATTATACAGCTCTATATAATCGCTGTTATTGCCCAAGTCGTCCAACACGGCAGAGCTGTTGGCGGCCATTATTTCGTTAATATATATCTCTGATTTGCCCTCGGCGTCTTTGCCGCTGCTTCCGTGGGCAGAAGGCAAACCTGTCATTATAACGTTGTATATTACCCAGCCAGCCAGCAACAAAATGACAATTACGGCTATTATTCTTATGACCACTTGTCTCGTCTGCAAATTCTATACTCCTTAACAGTGAAATAATACACTGCTGTTTGATGTTTCATACAAATAAAGCGATAAAGGATTATATCATAATTAAATATCTGATTCCACAAAAAAGGGAAAAGCATGGCAATTTAGGCCTTTATTTTGCAATTATTTTACCAGCCGGACATACCCATATATGGATGCAAGGCCTTCGGGATATTTACATTGCCTTCCGCTGTCTGGAAATTTTCCAATATGGCGGCAACCGTTCTGCCTACAGCAAGCCCAGAGCCGTTAAGTGTATGCGCAAACTGGGGCTTTGCCCCCTGTTCCGGACGATAGCGTATACCCAGCCTGCGCGACTGATAATCGCAGATATTACTACAGCTGGATGTTTCTACATATCTGTTGTAGCTTGGCATCCAAACCTCTATATCATAGGTTTTTGCGGAAGCAAAGCCCATATCTCCGGTGCACAGCAAGGATACCCTGTATGGTAGCTCCAAAAGCTGCAATATCCTTTCTGCGTCCTTAGTCATCAATTCAAGATGCTCAAAGCTTTCTTCAGGCCTGGTAAACTTTACAAGCTCGACCTTGTTGAACTGGTGCTGGCGGATCAAACCACGCGTATCCCTTCCAGCACTGCCGGCTTCCGCACGGAAACACGCGCTGTACGCGCAAAAGGATTGTGGTAATTCCTCTATTATCTCATTGGAGTACATGTTTGTAACCGGTACTTCGGCTGTAGGAATAAGGAAATAGTCGGTATTGACGACCTTAAAGGCATCGTCTTCGAATTTTGGCAGTTGGCCTGTACCCGTCATACTGGCTCGGTTCACCATAAACGGTGGAAAAATTTCCGTATAGCCGTTTTTGGCATGGGTATCCATCATAAAGTTGAATACGGATCGTTCAAGTCGGGCACCGAGACCACGGCAAAAAGTGAACCTCGCGCCCGTCACCTTGGCGGCCCGGGTAAAATCGAGCATACCTTGTTCCTCGCCAATCTCCCAATGAGGTTTCGGTTCAAAATCAAACTTACGAGGCTCACCGACTGTCCGTATTATAGCGTTATCGTTTTCATCATTGCCAACCGGCACACTACTGTCCGGAATATTCGGGATAGCTAAAAGCATACCTTGCAGCTCCTCTTCCGTGTTTCGAAGCTCATCATCCATAGCCTTTATCCTGTCTCCGACGGCTTTCATTTCCTCCTTAAGCGAAGAAACATCCTGCCCCTGCTTCAACAGCTTCGGTCTCTCTGCGGCTACGGCGTTTCGCCTCGCCTTTAACGTTTCGGATTCGCCCAAAAGCTTCCTTCTGTTTTCATCCAGAAAGCTTAGTTTGTCAAAATCTAAATTTGCATTCCTGTTTGCCATAGCCTGCAAAAAAACTTCTTTTTCATTGATTATCCTGCGAATATCCAGCATCAGCGATCCCCCGTTTAAATAGATTTCCCGGTTTATATAAAAAAGTTTGCATAAGTACATAATTATGAATTATGACAAATGTTTACCGGTAACTTTCATTTCTACAGCAATTATATTACTTTTGCCTGAAGTATAGCAAGTACTTAGATTTTTTTGGCCGGGATGGATATTTTTTATTGAAAATGCCCTTGTAATATGATTGACAAGGCTATAGTCCGTCAATATAATTAATTGTCGGGAACATGGACATATCTGCGGCTTGACTATCGTGTCATGTTCGTGGATATTTTTCATTTTAGTTCGGCATTGTAAGAGGTAATGATATGATCGCGATAGTGGATTATGGCCTGGGGAATCTGGGGAGCGTGTCAAATGCTTTGGATTTTCTTGGCATAGATTCCATGATAACAAACGATATAGGGCAAATAGAAGAGGCCAGCCATATGATATTGCCGGGTGTCGGCGCTTTTGGGAAATCAATGGAGGGCCTATGCAAGACTGGCCTGGATAAATGCGTCAAAAAGTTTATTAAAAGCAAGAAGCCATTTTTGGGCATTTGTGTCGGTATGCAAATGTTGTTTGACTATAGCGATGAAATGGGCCGGCACAGTGGCCTAAGCCTTATACCTGGCGGTATAGAGCATCTTCCCGAGGGTGTCAGCGTTCCGCATATTGGCTGGAATGAAATAGAGGACTATGACGCGGGGATGTTCAAGGGGATCCGCAGCCCGGTACATATGTATTTTGCAAATTCGTATTGCTGCGCGGATACATCGCTGGATTGCTGCGCGGGCATAACGGATTATGGAATATATTTTACCAGCGCTATCGTTAAGGATAATATCTGGGCGGTTCAATTCCATCCGGAAAAGAGTGGGGAAGCAGGACTTAAGATGCTGACGAACTTCTGCTCGCAATAAATGTAAATTAAGCCGTCTGAAAGCAGCGGTTTAAAATAATAAAATATGTTTGGCAGGTGTAATGTATGTCGTACGTGAACTCGGTACTTGGTGAGCTAAAAAGGAAACACAGTGGACAGCCGGAATTTTTACAGGCAGCGCAGGAGGTTTTGGACAGCCTTCGCCCTGTATTTGATAAAAATCCCCAATATGAAAGAGCGTCGCTTTTGGAACGCTTGGTAGAGCCGGAAAGGCAATTGGCTTTCAAGGTGTTATGGTTGGACGATAATGGAAAGCCGCAGGTGAACACGGGTTATAGAGTACAATATAACAGCGCTATAGGCCCATATAAAGGCGGGATCCGTTTTCACCCATCTGTTAATTTAAGCATAATCAAATTCCTGGGGTTCGAACAGATATTTAAAAATTCCCTGACGGGTTTAGCTATGGGCGGCGGAAAAGGCGGTTCGGATTTCGACCCCAAAGGAAAAAGCGATATGGAAGTTATGAAGTTTTGCCAAAGCTTTATGACTGAACTATGCAAATATATCGGCGCAGATACCGATGTTCCAGCCGGTGATATTGGCGTAGGCGGTAGGGAAATTGGCTTTATGTACGGCCAATATAAAAAGATAACCGGCCTGCACGAGGGAGTGCTGACAGGCAAAGGTTTGACTTATGGCGGCTCGCTTGCAAGAACCGAGGCAACCGGATACGGGCTTGTTTACTTTGTTCAGGAGATGCTTAAGGACCATGGGATCGATCTGAAAAACAAAAAGATCGTCATATCGGGCTCCGGCAATGTAGCGATATATGCTGCGCAGAAGGCAATTGAGCTTGGGAACACGGTAATAGCGATGAGCGATTCATCGGGATGGATACACGATCCCGAAGGGATAGATTTGGCGGCGATAAAGCAGATAAAGGACGTTGACCGCAAAAGGATAAAAGCGTATCTTGAGATACGTCCCAAGGCTCAATTCACAGAAGGAAAGGGCATTTGGTCGTTGCCTTGCGATGTGGCCCTTCCGTGTGCAACGCAGAATGAACTTGATCTTGAGGACGCAAAAATGCTCATCAAAAACAAATGCATCGCTGTGGCGGAGGGCGCTAACATGCCATCTACACCGGAAGCGGTTGAAGAGATGCAGAAAAACGGCATACTGTTTGCCCCGGGCAAAGCCGCAAACGCTGGTGGCGTTGCGACGTCCGGATTGGAGATGGCTCAAAACAGCATGCGATATGCATGGACATTTGAGGAAGTGGATCAAAGGCTCAAGGGCATAATGATAAATATATATCACGAAGCAAACAAAGCAGCTCTGGAATATGGCCGTAAGGATGATTTTGTTGCAGGCGCCAATATTGCGGGCTTCCGCAAGGTTGCGGAAGCGATGCTTGCACAGGGACTTTAAAAATTTGATTGGGCTGGCGGTTCCGAAAGGTGAACTGCCGCCCATTTTTTTTGCGCTAAAACACAAAAAAAAGTATAATACCTATATTGGCGCACAAACAAATCATTTCAAAAGCGCCGCGTGGAGGAAAAATGCTTACAAAGAGGATAATACCGTGCCTTGATGTTAAGGACGGCAGGGTTGTCAAGGGCATAAACTTTAAACAACTTGTCGATGCCGGAGATCCCGTTGCAGCGGCAATAAGGTATGAAAAGCAGGGCGCGGATGAACTGGTTTTTTTGGATATAACCGCATCCACGGATAACCGAAGCACGGTTTTCAATATGGTAGAGAAAGTAGCAAAGAATCTCTTTTTGCCTTTTACCGTGGGCGGCGGTATAGATAATGTCGATACCATACGTAAGCTTCTCATGCTTGGCGCAGATAAGATATCGATCAACTCGGCGGCTGTACGCAATCCGCAACTCGTTAAGGAGTCATCCGAAAGGTTTGGCGCGCAATGTACCATAGTGGCGATTGACGCAAAAAAACAGCCGGGCGGCTGGTGGCAGGTATATACACACGGAGGCACAAGGGAAACCGGTCTCGACGCCATTGAATGGGCAAAGGAAGTATACGCACTTGGCGCCGGAGAGCTGCTGGTAACCAGCATGGATAGGGACGGCACTAAGGACGGATACGATCTTGAATTGCTGCATGAACTCAAAATGGCCGTACCGATTCCGATAATCGCGTCCGGCGGCGCAGGCAAAAAGTCCGATTTTTATAACGCGCTATGTGACGGGTATGCGGACGCGGCGTTGGCGGCATCCCTTTTCCATTTTGGAGAGCTTACTATACCGGATCTAAAAAAATATTTACATAAGAAGGGTATACCCATGCGTATGACAGGTATATCTTATAGTACAGGACAAGGAATTAAAAAGGAGAGGCCGGCCAGAAAAGGCCTGTTTAGGTGATATTATGTGCGGAATAGTTGGATATATCGGAAAAGATCAAGCCGCGCCGATCCTGTTGGAAGGCTTGCAAAAGCTTGAATATAGAGGTTATGATTCCGCGGGTTTGGCCATTATGAATGGCGGGAAGATAAACGTTGAAAAAGCTGAAGGCCGTTTGAGTATACTGGACGGAATGGTGCAGGGCGGAAAGACCATAAAGGGTACACTCGGCATCGGCCATACACGATGGGCGACTCACGGGAAGCCATCCGATATAAATTCGCACCCGCATTTCAGCTCCAATGAGGAGTTTGCCGTTGTTCACAACGGAATAATCGAAAACTATTTGCAGATAAAGGAGTATCTGCAAAGTAAAGGCTTTATATTCGTATCCGAAACGGACACGGAGGTAATAGCCCATCTTATTGAATACATGTATAAAGGCGATATTCTCGAAGCATTGGGAAAAGCTTTACGCAGAATGGAAGGCTCTTACGCCATAGGCCTTCTGTGCATACATGACAGCGATAAGCTAATTGCAGCGAGAAAGGACAGCCCGCTGGTTTTGGGATTAGGGAAGGATGGAGGACATTTGGCGTCGGACATCCCCGCATTGCTAAAATATACAAGGGATGTATATATCATGGAAAATGACGAAATCGCCGTGATAGAAAAGGATAAAGTCCAGTTCCTGAACACAGACCTTGAAAAGATCCAGAAGGAAACGCATTATATAGACTGGGATACAGAGGCGGCAGAAAAAGGCGGCTATGAACATTTTATGATAAAAGAGATAATGGAACAGCCTAAGGCCATTATCGATACAATGCGTCCCCGTATAAAGAACGGCAGGCTGGAGATAGAAGGATTTGACGCAAACGACCCGGCTTTTAGGGACGTTAACCGTATATGCATTATAGCATGTGGCTCCGCATGCTACGCCGGAATGGTTGGCAGGACGCTTCTTGAAAAGCTTACAAGGATACCTGTTGAAACATGTATAGCATCGGAATTCCGATACGGTAATCCAATAGTAGATAAAAACACGCTGGTAATAATAATCAGCCAATCCGGTGAAACCGCAGATACGCTTGCGGCGCTGCGGGAAGCTAAAAAGCTCGGGGCGAAAACGTTCTCGATAGTCAATGTCCTCGGCAGCTCAATCGCCAGGGAAAGCGATTATGTCATCTATACATGGGCTGGGCCTGAAATAGCCGTTGCTACGACCAAAGCTTATAGCGCGCAGGTTTGTGCGATGTACATGATAGCCCTGTGGTATGGCAATTACCTTGGCAGGCTGACGGACGACGAGGTGGCGGAATACTGCAAAGAGCTGGAGAGGCTGCCCGGTTTGGTTGAGAAGATACTGGAAAACAAAGAGGAGCTGCAATATTTGGCCTCGCTGTATTATTCGGTAAAAAATGTTTTCTTCATTGGCCGGGGTGTGGATTATGCGATATCGATGGAAGGCTCCCTTAAGCTTAAGGAGATATCGTACATCCATTCGGAAGCGACGCCCGCCGGAGAATTGAAACACGGCACGATCTCCCTTATAGAGGAAGGCACTTTGGTTATCGCGCCTGCTACAGAAAGCTTTCTGAACGAAAAGCTCATAAGCAACATCCGTGAAACAAAAGCCCGCGGATCGCACGTTATTGCCGTAACATGGGAAGGCAACGAACAAATGGAAAAAGCCGTCGACCATATATACTACATACCAAAGGTTTGCGAGCTGTTCTCCGCCACGCTTGCCATAATACCATTGCAGCTGTTTGCTTACTATGTGGCGGTCATGAAGGGCTGCGATGTAGATAAGCCGCGCAATTTGGCAAAGTCCGTTACTGTAGAATAGTATAAGCAAAAAAACGGCTCAAAGAGCCGTTTTTTGTTGCCAGGATAAAGAATCAAATATCGTAGTATAGCTGGAATTCCATCGGATTGGGGATGCGGTCTATGCTGCGTGATTCGGTTCTTTTACGTTCTATCCATATCTCCAAAAGCCTTTTTGGGAAAACCCCATCCTTTGTGAGGAATTCGTGATCCGCCTCCAATGCATCCAGTGCTTCTTCTAAAGTTCTTGGTAGAGCCTTTATTTTTGCCTGCTCATCCTTCGGCAGGTTATATAAATTGGTATCATATGGGCCAAATCCTTCCTTGACTGGGTCTATTCTGTTTTCAATGCCGTCCAGTCCTGCCATCAGGATTGCGGAATATGCCAAATATGGATTACTGGTGGCATCCGGGTTCCTAAGCTCAAAGCGCTTTTCTTCCGGAGCTCTCGCGTAATCCGGTATCCTTATAACGGCGCTGCGGTTGGATGTCGCGTAGCATATGCTAACAGGGGCTTCGTAACCCGGAACAAGCCGCTTATATGAGTTTGTAGACGGGTTTGCCAATGCGCAGATAGCCCGAGCGTGCCTCAAGAGACCGCCGATAAAGAATAGCGCCGTCTCGCTTAAGCCGGAATAACCGTTTTCGTCATAGAACAATGGCTTGCCGTCCTTAAATAGATGCATATGTACATGCAGACCGCTTCCGGCTTCCTCAAACAAAGGCTTTGGCATAAAGGTAACGGTTTGACCCGCCTGAAACGCCGCATTCTTTATTATGTATTTTATCAGCATGGTCTTATCGGCCATTTCCCGCATTGTGCCAAATTCGACCTCTATTTCCAGCTGGCCCGGGCCGCCTACTTCCGGATGATGATATTTAACTCCGACGTTTCGCTCTTCCAGCATGAGGCACATTTCACTTCTAAGGTCATATGACACATCCAGCGGAGGAGTGATATGATAACCACCCTTTTTAAGCACCTTATAGCCCTGGCTGCCTTCGGCAGCGGAATTCCATTCAGCCTGGTCCGCATCGACGGTATATCCTGCGGAATGCGGCCTTACGTCATAACTTACGCTGTCAAAAAGGTAAAACTCAAATTCCGGGCCTATACGCATCTCGTCGGCAATACCTTTTTTCTTCATATATTCCTCGGCGCTTCTCGCGATGGCGCGCGGATCCTGATCGAACCTTCTGAGAGGAGTATCTATAACAAATACATCTCCGATCATAGAGATGGTGTCTATATTGGAAAATGGGTCGTGGAA
>JAVBOF010000081.1:0-2818 GCA_031550915.1 Eubacteriales bacterium
ACACAGCTCTTGAATGCGATTATCAAAAAGTTGAAGGCGGAAGGATATGATTTTGATATTCTCAAGAACCTTCAATCTGAGCACGGATTCTTCGCGGATTATCAAAATTGATATCATGTATTGACAGAAAGGCTTGAAGAGCCTTTTTTTGTTGCACCGCTTATTGAAAAAGCTTAGGCGTTTACTTGCAGCTTAAGCCGATATATAATCTATCTTATAGCGGAGGTTTATTTATGAGTAATGTCAATGAACATTTGATCGATATCATGGCAAGATTTACTGCCTTTTCATCCAAACAATTACCGGACGATGTCGTTAAAAGGCTGGAAGAGATGCGTCTGCAGGAGGATAGCCCCATGGCGAGGCTCTTTTATGACGCTATGTTTGATGATTTAGATAAAGCAAAGCTGCTTGACAGACCATGTTGCCAGGATACCGGTGTTTTGCAGTATTTTGTCCGTGCAGGTGAACATTTCCCCTATATCGGGCAGATCGAAGGCTCCTTAAGAGCGGCTGCCAAGCTTGCAACATCTATTGCTCCGCTGCGTCCTAATGTAGTGGAAATGTTTGATGAAAAAAATACCGGAGACAACACGGGCACTAAATTGCCGTGGATAGATTGGGAGATTGTGCCGGAGAGCGATTCCGCAGATATATGGGTGTATATGGCCGGAGGCGGATGCAGCCTGCCCGGCACAGCTAAGGTATTGATGCCGCTGGAAGGCTATGAAGGCGCTGTGAAATTTGTATTTGACCAAATTACATCCTATGGCGTAAATGCATGTCCGCCTTTGCTTATTGGTATTGGACTTGGCGGCTCGGTAGACGTTGCCGCAAAGCTTTCAAAGAAAGCGTTACTGCGTACCATCGGGTCGGAAAATGTGAATGAGAGGGGTGCCGGACTAGAAAGGATGATGCTCGAGGGCCTTAATGATATAGGGATCGGACCGGGCGGAATAGGCGGCAAGTCCTCTGTTATGGCAGTGCATATAGAGCACGCGGGAAGGCATCCCGCCACGCTTGCGGTGGGCCTTTCTACGGGATGCTGGGCGCACAGGCGGGGGCTGATACATCTTGAGTCGTCATTGGAATATGAACTTCCTTTACATTTAGGAGCAAAGATATGAGGATAATAAAAACGCCTTTAAGCAACGAAGTTATCGAAAGCCTTAATGCAGGCGATATAGTCTATCTGGAAGGAATGCTTTATACTGGGCGAGACGATGTCCATCACAGGCTTTTAAAGCAAAAAAGGTCTCTGCCCGTGGACTTGAAAGGTATGGCCCTTTTTCACGCCGGCCCGATAGTGAAGGATACGGGCGGAGGTTATGAGATAGTTTCGATAGGACCTACGACGAGTATGCGCATGGAGAAATATGAAGAGGAATTCATGCGTGAAACCGGCGTAAAGATGATAATCGGGAAGGGCGGTATGGGGAACAGGACCGTTGAGGGATGCATGGAATATAAAGCCGTGCATGCGGTTTTCCCCGGAGGGTGCGCTGTACTTGCCGCTGAATGCGTTGAGGGAATCGATAGAGTCGAATGGCTGGATCTGGGTATGCCGGAGGCCATTTGGAGTATGCGCGTCAAGGCATTTGGCCCGCTAATAATATCAATAGATACAAAAGGAAACAACTTATTTGAAAATAATAAAACCCTGTTCGAACGAAGGAAAAACAGGGCTTTAGAGGAGATATACGGCAATCTGGACTATCATGATTAAGCACGGTCACGCCTTTATAGAGCTCAATAAAGATGGCACTTCCAGTAGGGAATCTATATCATGTTCATTTCTAAGCAATAATGCGGTGGATGCCAACATCTTTGCAGAAGCGTAAGATATCCTGGAAATGGCATCCTTCATCGCGGTTATCTTAGACGGACGCACTGTAAAAGCGTCTATCCCCAGACCAAGCCATATCAGAAGCATAGGTATATCCGTTACGGCTTCACCGCAGAGCCAAACCCTTTTGCGCAAGGCCTCGGCAAATTTGCAAAACATGGATACCATCCGAATGACCGCGGGGTTTCTTGCGGTGCCAAACTGGGCAAGATCCTCGTTTGTCCGATCGGTAGCTAGGGTATACTGGGTCAGATCGTTCAGACCTATGCTGAAAAAATCAGCCTCCTGCACGAATTCTTTTCCCATTAAAACGGACGCAGGCGTTTCGACCATAATACCTATCGGAACATCCTTACTGTAGGATACACCTTTATTGTCGAGAGCGGCTTTTGTTTCGTCTAATAATTCCTTGGCTTTCTGAAGCTCCCATAGGTTGGATATGACCGGAAATTCTATACATACCTTGCCATGGATCGATGCCATCAACAACGCCATTAGCTGGTTCTTAAACGATACAGGATCCGATAGGCTTCGTCTGATGCCTCTTCTATCGAGCATCCAATTCTGCGGCTCTTTACTCAACCTGCTGTTTTGCGGTTTATCGCCACCAAAATCGAATGTCCTAAATATCGTATATTCACGGCTGCTTGCTTTAACTATCTGGGTATACCTCTTTAACTGTTCCTCAAGTCCGGGAAGCTCCTCCCTTTGCTTAAAAACGAACTCTGTGCGTACAAGCCCGATCCCGCTGCAAGAATAGGTTTGATCGCACGTGATTTCCCTAGGCGATATTATGTCCGCATAAATCTCTATACGCCTTCCATCGGCAGTATAAATGGCCGGGTCCTGCGGGTTCTTTTTTGGTATACTCGCAGGATATACAGGTGGTTTATTCGCATATTCTACGGAGTAGGAAGGGTTTATTACTACAAATCCGGCATTCGCATTCAAAAACACGCTGTCGCCTTCTTT
>JAVBOF010000068.1:0-10896 GCA_031550915.1 Eubacteriales bacterium
GAATGCCAGCGAAGCATTCATAAAGAGGGGTATACGCCAGGAACGTGACTGGGAGAAGCATCAGGGGGCAATGCACGAACTGGCGAAGGCTATTGGCATAAGCACTGCCGTGAGCAGGCTTGAGGCTTTTGATATATCAAACACTCAGGGGATGGACAGCGTGGCTTCAATGGTCGTATTTATCGACGGAAAGCCAAGCCGCAAGCATTACAGGCGGTTTCGAATAAAGACGGTTGAGGGCGCGGATGATTTCGCGAGCATGGCTGAAGTCGTCGGGAGGAGGTTCCGACGAATGCTGGATGAGCAGAGCAGGGGTGTTGAAGAAGGCTTTTCCGATGTGCCTGATATCATAATTATAGACGGGGGTAAGGGACAGCTTAACGCCGCGGGAGTGGTTTTGGATTCTATCGGACTCGATATGCTGCCAAGGATAGGGCTCGCAAAACGAAACGAAGAGATATTCTTACCGGGTGAAAGCGTTCCCGTTGTTTTGAAGAAACGAAGCCCTGCGTTGCATCTTTTGCAGAGGATACGCGATGAGGCGCACAGGTTTGCAATAACGTATCACCGCAGCTTGCGGGGCAAGACGGGATTACAATCGGAGCTGGACAATATAAAGGGCGTTGGGCCGAAGAAAAAGACTGCGCTGCTAAAATCATTCCGCTCGATAGAAGATATTCGTGAAGCGGATGTAGAGAAAATAAAAGGTACCGCGGGATTGGATGCAAAAACCGCCCAGGCGGTGTATGATTATTTCAACGAATGAATTTGGGGGGCATATGGATATTAAGCTTTTGGCAATAGATATGGACGATACGCTTATAAGCGATGATTTGATAATTAGCGACAGGGACAAGACCGCCATCCGCCGTGCAAGAGAAATTGGCGTAAAGCCGTTTATGTGCACAGGCAGACCGTTTTTGGGCATTGAAAGGTATTTTGACGAGTTGGACGTTGAGCCCTTGGCGATATGCTTTGGCGGAGCCGAGATATACGACAGCAAGGGTAATACTATATTAAAGCACTTCGCCATCGATGTTGATACAGCAAAGGAAGTTATAGCTTTTGCGCGGGAATGCGGATGCCATATCCAGGCGTACAGGGATGACGGATTCGTGTGCGAACAGATAAACAAATATTCCGATTTATATGTAAGGCTTTCCAATTTAAATCCGATAGTTTTAGAGAATATGTTGGAATGTATAAACTGGGAATCTCCAAAGCTTTTGATGATAAGCGAGGAGGACAAGGTACCGGATATTATCAAGCTTGCGCAGGAAAGGTTTGGAGATAAATTGCATATAAGCGGCTCTCGCAGGGATTTTATTGAGATAGTCAAGCCGGGCGTTACAAAAGGGAATGCTTTGAAATATCTCACCGAGGAGTATTACGGATTTATGCCGGAAAATGTTATGGCTATTGGCGATGGGTTTATTGACAGGGATATGCTACTATATGCGGGCATAGGAGTCGCTATGGCCAATGCAGTACCGAGTGTTTTGGAAATAGCGGATTATATAACCGCGGATAACAACAATTCCGGTGTGGCTAAAGCTATAGAGAAGTTTGTTTTTGGGGGCGAAAACGCATGAAGGTGCCAATAAAGACTATAATAAAAGACTTGGATCTAAAATTGATCAACCATGTAACGAAGGATTATTTTGTGATTGAAAATATGGACCTTAACAGGCCCGGGCTCCAGTTTGCGAATTTTTTCGATTACTTTGCGTTTATACGTGTGCAGGTTGTCGGCAGGGTCGAGATGACCTATATTAAGGGCAAAGATAAAGCTTATAGACGTGAGATCATGGACAAGTTTTTTAGCTCCAAGATACCTTGTGTGATCGTTGCGCGTGGCTTGAGGCCTGTGCCGGAGATGATCGAATATGCAAATAAATATGATGTCCCCGTGTTTTCTGCCAAGGTTACGACAACCAACCTTTCTCTGAAATTGGTCGATTTTCTTGGTAAACAACTTGCCCCTACGGCTACGATACACGGCGTATTGCTGGATGTTTATGGGGCGGGTGTGTTGATTACTGGGGATTCTGGTATAGGTAAGAGCGAAACTGCGCTGGAGCTGATAAAACGCGGGCATATGCTCGTCGCGGATGACGTTGTTGAGATTACACGTGTTGCCGATAACCGTATTGTCGGGCAATCGCCGGAACTGGTACGCCATATGATGGAGATACGAGGTATTGGGCTTATAGACATACGGTATCTATACGGCGTGGGCGCCGTTATTCGCAGTAAAAGCATAGATCTTGTTATGGAGATGGAAACGTGGGACGAAACAAAGATGTATGACCGTCTAGGCATTGTAGACGAGTATACAACGCTTTTGGAAACGCAGATACCAAAGCTTACAATGCCAGTGCGTCCGGGAAGAAACACGGCAATAGTTGTTGAAGTAGCCGCACGAAATTTCTGGTTAAAAAAGATGGGCTACAATGCCGCTATGGAATTTGATAAACGGCTCACTGCAAAGATACGGGAAAACCGTTCCTCCAGGGCTTCGGATAGATTTCTGGACGACTAGAATTAATAGTATAAAAAAGCGGGTAAACGCCCGCTTTTATAGTTTCACACACCATACACCCAAGATAAAGAAGCACTGTAATAATATTCAAAAGCAACACATTTATTACCTTTAAACTTTAAACTTATGCACACTTTCAAAAAAATATGTGTATAACGTGTGTATAAACATTGCTGAAAACTGGATTAGTCATTTAAAACTTTGCCAATAACATCGAGAGTATCATAATCTTCGATCAATATCGGCGGGAATGCGGGGTTCATTGGTATAAGCAGAAAACTGTTGTTATGTAATATCAACTTTCTGCAGGTTGGTTTACCGTCTATAAAAAAAGCGCCAAGCTGATTGTTTGCCAAAATCGGCGTCTGCTGTATCCACGCTACGCAACCCATTGGCAAACGCGGATCCATTGAATCATCATCCATACACAAGCCAAATTGAGCACCGTTGGGGATATCCTCTATCCCTGTATCCTCCGCACCCAAAAACACCTTTTTGTCCCCTAAAACAGGGAGATGGCGCCGAAGCTTGTTTTTTTGCACTTTTTCCGTTATAAAGTCTGCAACAAAAGCATGCCCGGTATCCTCTGGCTCTTTGAAGACTTCCTTCTCCACCTCGATGATAATAGGGGCAGGAGGTTCCGGCATATCGTTTAAAAGATCGATACCTCGCAGGAGGAAATCGCGCTGCTCATCCCTTAATGAAAGGATCTTTTTTGCCGTATTAACGATCCTCATATCAACATGGTAATCCTCAGGCATAAAGAATTCGTGAAGCCCGATACCGAACCCGGCGCATATACGATCCATCATTGTAATGGTAGGCTGCTTTTTGCCGCTTTCGATATTAGAAAGGGAACCCTGCGAAAGATTTGCTTTCCGCGCAAGCTGTGCTTGGCTCCATTCCCGTTCTTCCCTCAGTTCGATTATCCTTTTACTGACATCAAACATAAATACTCCATAACCTCATAATAATAAATAGGATAACACCATTCATGTCAATAGACAAGCAATCGCGCGGATATTATACAGTTTTCGCCAATAGTCTTTCTAATAGAATAAAATATTCCTTTTTGCAGCAGGTTTCATAATAAATGCAATAAAAAAAGCCGGCAATTCATCGCCGACCTTTAGGTCACTTATTTGCTTTGGGTTATTGTTACGATGACTTTTGATTTTGAAAGGGAGACACTCTCGTCACTCAAACTTTTTGGAAGCTCATATTTGACATCCAATGTATATACGCCTGCCTCAAGTCCAAACGCATCTACAAAGAGCTTAATAGATTCGGATTTGAGAGAATTGATGACATTTTGCCTGCCGCTAATTTCTACATCTATACCTTCGGTATCTACAGCCGCAGTAAGACCGTTTTTCAAACTGGTTACGGTGATCGGTAGATTTTTAAAGCTCTTCGATTCCTTTTTTTCTGATACGAATGCAACTACGACGATCTTTGTGCCGTTTACTATATCAACGCCATCCGGCAGTATGGGTTTGCCCTCTTCCTGCACATTTTGCTTTGCGTTTTGGATGTTAATGTTTTCAAGTTTAATACTTTTGATATCATCGATGTTTTTGCCGGCGATGGTCACTTTATCAGGAGTGCATGAATAACCCGTATACTCGAAACCATCCGCGACGCTATCCTTTGCGTTTATTGCGGCCTCGGCGTCTATCGGAACGACCTTCATAGGTAGCACCTGCATTTCTACTACAACGGATTGCGAGGCGTCTGAAAATGTACCGTCGACAATTTCCTGATTATCCGCATCATAGAATTTAACCGGCAAGCTGTTATTCAGGTCGGTTTTTAGATCATTTAAATTGATATCGCAAACAGCTTTCTGCACTCTAGACACATCCATTTGGGCGCCTTTTACGACAATAACGCTGGGCATAAAGCTTGGTTCTGAATGATGGTATCCTTCCGGTATCTTACCGATGATATTTGCCTGCACGGGTATCCTGTTTTCGGAGAATTTATCCACTTCCACCGTCACAGTGGAAGGAGAGAACTTCGTAGCCCGAGCACCGGCGGAAACATCCGCCTTTATCTGCATATCATAGGTCCCGGGTTCAGATATCCTGCCGACATCAATATACGCGGATACGCTGTCTGTGGTCACATACCTGGCTTCACGCATGCTGGTTTCGACCTCTACCTTAGCAACTCCATCCTTTAAGTTCTTAAGGCCCCCCCGGATTATTAGACCGTTATCGCCTAGTATCTTTTCATTACGGAATACTACTTGGTTGCCTTCTATACTTTTCTTGGTCAACGGATTGGTATCGGCGATTACAAAGCTCCATAATATGCTTGCAAAAAATATGGCTATAAGCTTGTACCAAAGATTGTGACTGAACCATTTTCCGATGCGAAACAGAACTTTTTTCATTTGCTTTCCCTCCTTTTGAAAAGGAAAGAGTAAAACGGATCGGTACTAGGACGTGACAATATGCTCATCAAGATATCCTTGAGAGCCTTGCTGTCCAAATATCGGATTAATTTGCCATCCCTGGCGATAGAGATCACACCGGTTTCTTCGGATACGATTATAGTTATGCTATCCGAGACTTCGGATACGCCGAGCGCAGCCCTGTGCCGTGTACCCAGCTCCTTGCCTATCTCCTTATTTCCGCTGAGCGGAAGGAAACATCCGGCCGCCACGATTTCGCCGCCGCGGATAATCATAGCGCCGTCGTGTAACGGCGTATTTGGCTCGAATATGTTTTCTATTAGTGCGGAGGTCACTTTCCCGGTTATTTGTGTCCCGGATTCAGCGATATCCGAGAGCCCTGTTTTTCTTGCGAGGACAATCAAAGCGCCCACTTTCCTCTTTGCCAGCCGCAGGACGGCCGACTGGATCTCATTTGCCGCCCAACTGTTATCCTCCATTTTTATAAAGCTCCGGTTCTTAAATATCATCTCGCCGCGCCCCAATTGTTCCAGAGCGCGCCGCAGCTCCGGCTGGAATAAGACCGCGATAATAAATACCCCGAAATAGAGCAATTGGGACATGACCCAACTCAGGGCTTTAAGCTCGATGATCTCTGCCAACCTGCCGATTATCAAAAGTATACCGAGGCCTTTTAATACCTGGATCGCCCGGGTATCTTTTGTAAGGATCAAAAGCCAGTATATAATGACGGCGAGCAGGAGAATATCTATGCCGTCACGGATATTGAATTGTACCAGGTTTTGCATGAAGGTACCGAAAATATCCTGCAAAACATCCACCTCTTACTTTATTTGTGGTCAGTAAGCGCGCAAATTGCTTTTGCGCTTTTCAAGCTATCATGCACCGCAGCATTTCTTGTATTTTTTACCGCTGCCGCAGGGACAGGGATCATTGCGGCCGGCGGTTTTTTCGCTTACTGCCATGCCGCTTTTGCGGAATTCGCGCCTGATATCGTTCCTTTTTTCTTCGCTCAGGATAGCGTCCCAGCCATCCAGCTCAAACAGCCAGTCCGCTTTAGCGCCAAGCATGTTGAAATAAAGCTTTTCAAAGTCTATATCTATGGTTATTGCCGTGTCTTTTTCCAAAGCATCCATATCAAGCTCTTTGGTAAGACTGGTATTTATCCCATCCAAAAAGCCGGTAAATGTGATTTCATCGGCGCCGAATTCCTTTGCAAGTTCCTCTACGGTGCCTTCGTACTTATTCTTTTTTGCTAGAAGGATCTTTGCGTAAAAGGCCTCTTCCTTATTGAAATAGTCCTTCCAAAAAGCATCCTGCTGCGCCTTTGGCCGTTCTTTAGACGCAATATCGGTCCAGTCGTTCATCAATCCCATTTCTATTTACCCTCCAACAGTAATTCAAGTTTATCTTTTATCTTACGAATAAATGCTTCGGTATTCAATACGGTGAATCCGCCGCCATCAACCAGTTCGCTTAGATCCTTGGTTATAAATCCGGATTCGATAGTCTCCAGCGCGGCACACTCCAATTTATTCGCAAAACCCTTAAGATCATCATTATCGTCGAGCTCTGCCCGCTTGCACAACGCTCCGGACCATGCAAAGAGCGTTGCGATACAGTTTGTTGAGGTTTCCTCGCCGTTAATATGCTTCAAATAATGTTTTGTTACGGTCCCGTGCGCCGCCTCGTATTCAAAGCAACCATCCGGGGATACCAAAACGGAGGTCATCATCGCCAAGCTGCCGAATGCCGTAGCAACCATATCACTCATAACATCACCGTCATAGTTTTTGCACGCCCATATAAAGCCGCCTTCGCTGCGGACTACACGCGCCACGGCATCGTCGATGAGTGTGTAGAAATATTCGATGCCCGCGTCTTTGAATTTTGCGGCATATTCTGCGTTAAAGATATCGTTAAAAATATCCTTAAAGCGGTGGTCATATGTTTTTGATATGGTGTCCTTCGTAGAGAACCACAGATCCTGCTTTATGTCCAGCGCGTAATTGAAGCAGGAACGCGCAAAGCTCTCGATGGACCTATCGGTATTATGTATGCCTTGCAAAATGCCCGGCGCACTGAAATCAAAGATCTCGATACGCGTTTCGTCGCCGGATTCATCGGTAAAAACCAACTCGGCAAGGCCGGGTTTATTTATATACATTTCTGAATTGCGGTAAACGTCACCGTAAGCGTGCCTTGCTATGGTTATCGGCTTTTTCCATCTGGAAACTGCCGGTTTGATATTTGGCACAATGACAGGCGTACGGAAAACCGTCCCATCCAACGCGGCGCGGATAGTGCCGTTGGGACTTTTCCACATGCTCTTTAGGCCGTATTCTTCGACCCTGTCTGCGTTTGGTGTTATAGTTGCGCACTTCACGCCGACTTTTAGCTTCCGTACAGCTTCCGCAGCTTCATGTGTGATCAAATCGTCGCTTTCATCCCTGCTTGGCAGGCCAAGGTCATAATATTCGGTGTTCAACTCTACATATGGTTCCAATAAAATATCTTTGATCATCTTCCAGATGATTCGTGTCATCTCGTCGCCGTCCATCTCCGCGATGGCATTCTGCATCTTAATCTTTTCCATATTTCCTCCCAGATTCCAGGCTGATGATGCCCAGCTATAATTTTATTCGAGATTATCGGAAATAGCAAGTAAACAGCCGAAACTAAGACTATCCAACATCAATACTATAGCAGGCTATAGTATTAGTAAATTGTAAAACAGCTATATACAAGGGATTTTATAATAATTTTACATGCCTTCCAAGAACAATGAAAAACTCTAAACGGGCCTATCTATTTCTAGATAAGCCCGTTTAAAGGGGTTTGGTTATATGGAATCGGGTGAAATAAAAGAATGGTGTTGCAAGTCCATTCATTATTCAGTCCCGAGCCACGCATCGTATCGGATACCTAAATCCTAGTATTATGATATTATCTTAGATATACTTTAAAATCAATACAATTCAAACATGAAATACCAGGTTTATTTTGTAATGATAATACTAAAATGTGGCAGAATTGTGGATAGATTCTAATGTTTTAGTAAATAACGTATTATCATGATATAATCAAATAAAGCAATCTTTTGGAAGTGATTCTGTATTGACCATTTTTAGCGAAAAACAGCTGGAAGGTATGAAACGGATCGGGTCGGTCGTTGCCAGGGTGCGGAACGAACTTGAATCGAAAGTCGCTTCTGGCATCTCTACGCTCGATCTTGACTTATATGCAGAAGAAATGTTCAAAAAACTCGGGGCAAGATCCGCCCCGAGGCAAACATACAATTTCCCCGGTAGCACCTGCATAAGTGTAAACGATGAGGCGGCGCACGGCATACCATCCACAAGGATTTTGAAAGATGGGGATATAGTCAATTTGGATATATCCGCCTCCAAGGATGGATTCTTTGCAGATAGCGGAACCTCTGTCATCGTTGGCAAAGGGCATAAGGAATTGGAAGCGCTATTGGACTGTTCGAAAAAAATGCTGAGGGCGGCGTTGGACTCCGCAAGGCCCGGCGTACGGCTGGCGTTATTGGGCAAGGCAATGCAGGAGGTTGCAGAGCAGTTTGATTTTGGGGTTATAAAAAGACTTTCCGGGCATGGTATCGGTACGGCTTTGCACGAGAGCCCCCGGCATATCCACGCCTATTACCGCAGATCGGATCTTAGAATACTTAAAGAGGGCATGGTTTTAGCGCTGGAAAGTTTCGTTTCGCTTGGAACGGGGGAGATAAAACAATTGAACGACGGCTGGACTCTTAGTACCGTGGATCGCAAACCTGCTGCACAATATGAGCATACAATAGTTATAACAAAGGATAAACCATTCATTTTTACAAAATAGATCAAAGGATGGAAAATGGACGCGAAATATATGGAAATGGCGCTAATTGAGGCGCAGAAGGCTTTTGACGAAGACGAGACCCCGGTTGGGGCTGTAATCGTAAAGGAAGGCATCGTTATAGGCAGGGGAAGCAACAGGAGAGAACAGACGCAGAACGCATTGACCCATGCGGAATTAATAGCATTGAATCAGGCGTTTGAGGCAGTTGGGAGCTGGAGACTATATGGATGCGATATTTATGTAACACTGGAACCTTGCCCTATGTGTGCAGGAGCACTGATCCAAAGCAGGGTTGACAATATATACTTTGGTGCGTACGACCCCAAGGCAGGTTGTTGCGGAAGCCTGTATAATTTGCCGGAGGATGCCAGGTTCAACCACCGGTGCGGAATCATCGGAGGTATAATGGAAGGCGAGTGTGCCGAAAAGCTTAGCTCGTTCTTCAAAAAGCTTCGTAGCTGAAACATACATCGACAATATATATCAACAGATCCTATTTTAAGGATTTGTTTTTTTATATGCATATACGCCGTTCTACAATTTTCTTATAAACAATAATATATAATGAGCGGGTATCCAGATAAACCGGAACATTTATACAGGGTGCTTACTTTGGCTGCGCTGGCTTTTGTGTGGCCATGGTCTGTTGCGCCTTTTTGAAAAGAGATGTGAGTCTTGCACAAGATATATATCGAATTGCTGTTACTGGACAATTTGATAATGAATTACCTTATATTGAGCCTCACGGTCTTCTTGGCAAAGGTCAATAGAAAGGCGTTTCGCTTATGGCTGTCCGCAGCTTTGGGAGCCGCGTACTGTATAGTTTTATTTATGCCGGGCATGGATGCGCTATCGTATCTGCCCCTAAAACTTTTGCTTTCACTTGCAATGGTCGTGCTGGCATTTGGATGGCGCGGCGGCGTTAAGGGCTTTATCAAGCATCTGCTCATATTTTATGGAGTAAGCTTTTTCTGCGGAGGTATATTTTTCGGTATGGGCTATATGTTTCAGGATAGGGCATATAACGGAGTACTAATAACCGGTTTTCCGCTTAGGTATGTATTATATGGAATTTTCCTTGTATTGGTCTTTTCCAGACTGGTCAAAAAGCTCATGGCGTCAGTTAAGGGAGGAAAGGTTTATCCGCTGGAGATATCTATCTGCGGCATGACGAAGACGGTGGACGCGCTGGTTGATTCGGGCAATTCCCTGCTTGAGCCGATAAGCGGAATGCCCGTCATAGTTGTGGATGAAAAGATGTTGGATCCATTGCTACCGGAGGAACTTACATCGATCTTCATGGCGGATGACCATATCGGCGCCGATGTTTTGAACTTCGCTGGGAAGTACTCGATCCGCGTTTTGCCTTTCGATACCGTGGGTGCGCAGGGAAACATGCTGGGCCTGCTGCCGGAAAAGCTCTTTATATTCGATGATGGGAAGAGGTTGGAATTGGGGAAAGCCTATATAGCCCTTTCTAAAAGGCCTTTGAAAGGCGGTAATTTTGGAGCACTGCTGCATCCTTCGTTGGTTGCAGATCTATAAATGTAAAGGACGGTATATCATATGTCATTTTCTTCTTCGTTTAGCGCAAATGAAAAAAGGATCACGGCTTTTTTTCGGAAAACATCGTTTCGTATCCGCGTTTTTATCGGCAGATTTCTGGGAACAGCGGGCAGGATCGATTATATCGGCGGAAGCGATACATTACCGCCGCCGCTAAGCAGTGAAGAGGAAAGGGAGCTTATCACGCGACTGGCAAACGGGGACAACAGAGTGAGGAGCTCTTTGATAGAGCGAAATTTGCGTCTTGTCGTGTATATCGCGAGAAAATTTGAAAACACGGGCATGTGTGTTGAGGACCTGATATCCATAGGGACTATAGGCTTGATTAAGGCTGTCAACACGTTTGACGCGTTCAAAAAAATCAAACTGGCAACTTACGCTTCCCGGTGCATAGAGAACGAGATACTCATGTATCTTCGACGGAATTGCAAGCTTAAAAGCGAGGTTTCCTTCGACGAACCGCTGAATATTGATTGGGATGGGAATGAGCTTCTGCTTTCCGATATCC
>JAVBOF010000174.1:0-8124 GCA_031550915.1 Eubacteriales bacterium
CGTTTGGATTGATTCATACCGGCGAGAACAATATGATGCTGAGGGAGCTGACTTTTTCACGAGCGATAGCAGCCGTTCCCACAGGCGGCAGATACAGGGCTATTGACTTTATGCTCTCCAATTTGGTAAACAGCGGAATCCGCAACGTCGGCATAATCGCACAAAGGAATTACCACTCTCGGATGGATCACGTCGGAGCCGGAAAGGCATGGGACCTTCACCGTAAGCGGGATGGCCTCTTTATACTGCCGCCTTATGTATCCAGCGATACTGCGGGCTTTTATAAAGGCACTACAGATGCGATAAAAGGCGTTATGGGCTATGTACGAAGAAGCTCCCAGCATTATTGCGTTTATATGGGAAGCAATATAATATATAATATGAGGTTCAACGAAGCGCTGGAATATCATAAAAAGAAGCGCGCGGACGTGACCGTAATCTACAGCGAAGAAAACAGAAGAAGCGTTGCGGACGAACTCTTTAAGGACGTCTATCTACAGACCAACTCTGACGATCGCGTTGTAGATATGGAAATGAACCCGGTCAACCCAAAGACCAACAAGCTCTCTACACAAACCTTTATTATGGATAAAAGCCTTTTGGAATACCTTGTGGAGGAAGCCGTTGCGAAGGGCCACCACGATTTCCAGCAGGATGTCCTGCAAAAAAGGCTGGATGCGATAAAGGTATATGCGTATAAATACGGCGGCTATGTAGCGCATATAGACAGCATACCTTCGTATTACAGGCATAACATGGAGCTTTTGGATTCCAAGATACGAAAAAACTTGTTTTTCAATGACGGGCTGATATATACAAAGGTCCGCGATGAGGTTCCCGCAAAATATGGCGCGCATGCAAAATGCATAAACAGCCTTGTTGCGGATGGCTGCCTTATAGAAGGCTATATCGAGAACTGTGTGATCTTTCGCGGGGTATCGGTTGCCGCGAATTCAACGCTTAAAAACTGCATCGTGATGCAAGATACGCAGATACAGGAAAATGTAGAGCTCGAACATGTAATACTGGATAAACAGGTTATGATAAAAAGGGACCGCAGATTGATAGGACAGGAAAATTTCCCGGTCGTTATAAGGAAAAACGCAGTCATTTAGGAGTGATAGGAATTAAATATATGCATGTAGCATCAAACGCAAATGGTTCAAAATATAAATATAAAGCCAGGGCGGCTATCGTGGCGATGATACTTGCCGCCTTTGTGTGCACGGGATGCATACCGGGAGATAAAGCCGGCGAACTAATACCGCTATCTACAGAATCCACCATAGAGGCGAAAAACAGCGAATTGGATTCAATGCGAAAGCAGATAGAGGATCTTAACGCCCAGCTTTTGTACCTAAAAGAGCAGGCGGGCAAAACGCCCGCACCGACCCCAACGCCCTCCGCGGTGGCTACGTCCACTGCAGAGCCAAGCCCGACTATGCCTGTAGCGACATCTACGCCGATGTCCGATGCGAGCGCAAACGAGCTTGTGGATGAGATATACAGCCTTGGTGAAGCGCAGAATATGATGTGGGATTTTATCAACCAGATATCCAAAAGCAATAATTACCATAGAAAACTGTATACATGTCAGGGGATACGCAAAGAGAAGAACAATACGCTGACACTGATGATGGACGAAGTAGAGTGGCTGACCGGGGACGCTGCAAAGCAGGCGTTCGCAAAGGATACCGGAGAGGATGCGGCGGCGGTGGAGCTGGAAAACGGTTTTTATATAAGCAACCCGGAAGTTATGCTGGAGCTATATCCGGTAAAAAAGGATCTGCAGGTACTTACATACGACCGGTACCATAATTTCCTTACGAAGGACGATATCATAGCATTTCTGTCAAAGCAGGCGGACGAAACCTTTGGCCTTGGGGTATATGATGTTTTTATTGAGAATAACAATGTTAAATTTATGATACAAAGGTATATACCTTGATGTTAGGGACTGACTGTTGATTTGCTGTTAACAGAGGACGTAGAGATGACAAAGGAGGCACTGGATCATGAAAGTATTATTTGTAGCATCAGAATGCATTCCGTTCATAAAGATAGGCGGTTTAGCGGATGTGGCGGGAACGCTGCCAATTGAGCTCGCCAAATATGACGGGATGGAGATAGCTGTATTTGTTCCAAAATATAGTGAGATAAACGAAGAATGGAAACAAAAGATGCAGCACAAGCTATATTTTTTCGTAAACCTCGGCTGGCGAAGGCAATATTGCGGCGTGGATAAGCTGGAGCATAACAATGTGACCTATTATTTCATAGATAATGAATTTTATTTTGGACGTGAAGGCGTGTATGGATACGGCAACGAGGAAGGCGAACGATTTGCGTTTTTCTGCCGCGCGGTTTTGGAAGCAATGCCGCTTGTGGATTTTAAGCCGGACATCATACACTGCAACGATTGGCAGACGGGCATGATCCCCGCCCTTTTGGAGATGCAATACAATAATCTTGAATACTACAAGGGCGTTAAAACGGTATATACGATACATAATTTGAAATACCAGGGCATTTTCCCTTGGGGCTGGACAGCGGATATGCTGGGAATCTCCGATAAATATTTTTCTGCGCAATATCTGGAATACTTTGGCTGCCTCAACTTTATGAAAGGCGGACTGGTGTTTTCAGACAGAGTCACTACCGTCAGCCCGACCTACGCAGAGGAGATAAAAACCCCATATTACGGCGAGAGGCTGGATGGGCTTATCAACAGCCACGCAGATAAGATACAGGGTATTTTGGACGGTATAGATATAGAAGATTTCGATCCTGCCAACGATAAACTCATGGCAAAGAATTTTACTGCGGATAATATCAAAGGGAAGGAAGCATGCAAAGCCGCTTTGCTGGCTGAATGTGGGCTTGAAGTAGACGTAAAGAAACCACTGATCGGCATGGTTACAAGGCTCATAGAACAAAAAGGCCTGGATCTGATCGAACACGTTTTTGAAGATATCATGCGCAATGATGTCCAGATATGCCTGCTGGGCAAAGGCAATGAAAAATACCATGAATTTTTCAACTGGGCGGCATGGAGATACGAAGGAAGGGTGTTTGTCCGTATAGGCTACGATGATATCCTTGCCCACAAGATTTATGCGGGAAGCGATTTCTTCCTTATGCCTTCGCAATTTGAGCCATGCGGCATATCGCAGCTTATCGCTATGCGATATGGAACCATACCTATAGTGCGTGAAACCGGAGGGTTGAAAGATACGGTAAAGCCTTACATTGAGGATAATGAGAAGGCGACAGGATTCTCGTTCGTTAACTATAATGCGCATGAGATGCTCTTTACCATAGAGAAGGCAATCACGCTGTATAGAGATCATAGGGACGTGATCGACAAAATAGCCGTAAACGCGATGAATGAAGATTTCTCGTGGGAGAACTCTGCAAAGGCCTATATGAACCTGTATAAATCAATAGTTGAAGCTTGATTATATAAAACATACCGGAGGCGGGAAAATGGACGAAAACCGAAAGAATCAAATCATAGAGAGTATAAAGGGCAAGCTGCTTAGAAATTTTGGTAAAAACGTTGAAGATGCTACGACAGAACAGCTATATCAGGCCTGTGCGTTTACCCTGCGGGATCAAGTCATGCAGATTTGGGTAAATGCCAAAGAGGAGATCGAAAAGCGCGATATGAAGCAGCTATATTATCTTTCGGTAGAATTCCTTATGGGCCGCGCGTTGGATAACGTCATGACCAATTTGAAAGCCTCTGAAGAATACCATGCTGCCTTGCATGAGCTTGGCGTTGAAATAGGCAATTTGGAGGATATAGAGCCTGACGCTGGGCTTGGTAACGGGGGCCTTGGCAGGCTGGCGGCGTGCTTTTTGGATTCGCTGGCTACGCTTGAATATCCAGCGATGGGATGCGGCATTCGCTATGAATATGGCCTGTTTAAGCAAAAAATAGTCAACGGATATCAGACAGAAGAGCCGGATAGTTGGCTGGAAAACGGAAACCCTTGGGAGATCATCGTTCCGGAGGATACCGTTGAGGTTCACTTTGGAGGCAGGATAGAGGAGGAATGGAACAACGGGGTTTTGATTGTACATCATAAGGATTACGCGACCGTCAACGCCGTTCCATATGACGTGCCGATAATTGGCTATGATTCCAAACTTCCTTCCACACTAAGGCTTTGGAGCGCAAGTTCGCCAAAGCGCATAGATATAGTGAGCATTAGCAGGGGAGAATATACCAAGGCAAATGAAGAAAAGGATCTTGCCGAGGTCATTTCAAAGGTGTTATATCCTGAAGATAAGCATGTGGAAGGCAAAACACTCCGCCTAAAACAGCATTATTTCTTTGTATCCGCCACCATGCAATACATCATCCGTGAATATAAGAAGCGCCACAGCGACCTTAGGAAGATGCCGGATTATGTGAAGATACAGATAAACGATACGCATCCCGGGTTAGCGATACCGGAGACCATGCGTATATTGATGGACGTTGAAAAGCTCGATTGGGAAACAGCGGAGGAGATAACGAAGAATATATTCGCCTATACCAACCACACAATCATGAGCGAAGCACTTGAAAGATGGCCGATATCGATTCTTCAGCCTTTGCTTCCAAGGATATTCACGATAATAAACGTAATAAACGAAAGATTCTGTAAGAAGCTTTGGCAGGTGTATCCCGGACAATGGGAAAAGATTCACGGAATGTCTATCGTCAACGAATATGAAATAAATATGGCCAATATGTGTATAGCTATGTCGTTTAAGGTGAACGGCGTATCACAACTGCATGCGGATATCCTGAAACGTTCGGTTTTCAGGGATTTCTATATTGTGGATCCGGATAAATTCATTGGTATTACCAACGGAATAACGCAAAGGCGGTGGCTGCTGAAGTGCAACCCTATGCTGGCGAGTTTAATAAATGAAGCCATTGGGCCGGATTGGGTCAAGAATCCGGAAAACCTCGAAAAACTTATGCCATTTGCTGATGACGCGGCGTTCAGGGAAAAATTCGCTGCGATAAAGCTTGAAAATAAACGGAGGTTTGCAAAATGGCTCTCGGAGAAGCAGGGCGTGTATATAAACGAGCACTCGCTGATAGATGTCCAGGCAAAAAGGCTGCACGAGTATAAGCGGCAGTTGTTGAATATATTACACGTGATGTGCCTTTATAATGACCTGTGCACCGATCCGACAATGGCTTTTGCGCCTCAGACATTCGTTTTTGCCGCTAAGGCTTTTCCCGGATATGAGAGGGCAAAGCTTATAATTAAACTGATAAACTGCGTCGGAGACCTTGTAAACAACGATCCGCGAACAAAGGATAAACTAAAGGTAGTGTTTGTAGAAAACTACAATATCTCACCGGCAGAGATACTGATACCTGCCGCGGATGCCAGCGAACAGATATCAACAGCCGGCAAGGAAGCGTCCGGGACCGGTAATATGAAATTTATGATGAATGGGGCCGTTACTATAGGCACTATGGACGGCGCAAACGTTGAAATAGCCGAGCTCGTGGGAGTCGAAAACATGTTCATATTCGGTTTGAGCGCAGATGATGCGGAGTATCTCTCCAAGGAGCACCGGTATAATCCGGGAGAGGTTTTTGAAACGAACGGCGCGGTTCGGAAGGTAATCAACCAACTCGTTGACGGTACATTACCGATGGATAAACCGAGGCTGTTTTCGGATCTGTACTATACACTGATGTTTGGCGATAATGGTGTGGCGGATCAATATTTTGTACTTAAAGATCTTGATCCGTATAAGCAGGCTCAGAAGCTGATGCGTGAAACATACGCCGATAAAGAAAAATGGCTCCGCATGGCGATAATCAATACGGCAAAATCCGGATTTTTCTCAAGTGACAGGACTATCGAGGATTATAACAGGCTTATATGGGGCTTGCAAAAGATGTAATGAGTAGCATTTTACGATAAGAGGCATGGCCGGCAGCCGGCCTCTTTTGATTGAACGGATATCGGGATGGAATGCGAAAAAAAGTTAATTGGGGGATTTGTTTTGGATTTTGGGTTTTTTGAAAACAGGATATACCATAATTCAAGAATGGCACGCTTTCGCTGCCCGCAAGGAGCTTTACACAGCGGTACTTCCTGCTCGCTGGGACTGTACGTGCATAAAAGCTTAGGAGACGTGTATTGCACTGCACATATACTCAACCGGGGCGAGAATACCGTAATACCAATGTTTGTCCACAGCAGGGATTCAGACAAAGAGATGCGGCTCTTTACCGCAAAGGTTTCACCTTTTATGGAAATCGGTTTGGCGCATTATTACTTTTCCGTTGAGACAGGTGTGGGGACGGTCTATTACGGCTGCACCTCGGGCACAACGGGCGGCGAGGGAAGGTTTTATACGGAATATCCAACTCCGTGGCAGATAACCGTCTATGACAAAACGTTTAAAACACCGGACTGGTTCAAAAACTCCATCATGTACCAGATATTCCCAGATAGATTCAATATGGCCAGCCCGGATAAGGTTCAAGCCGGTATGGATTACCATAAAAAGCTTGGAAGGCATGTCATTGAGAAGGAATGGCAAGACGAACCAATGTTCCAGCCGGAGCAGGACATGGCGTATTATGAGCCATGTGATTATTTTGGCGGAGATATCGAAGGCATCATTCAAAAGATCCCATATATAAAGAGCTTAGGAGCAAACGTAATATATTTGAACCCGGTCTTTGAATCCGATTCAAACCATAGATACAACACTGCGGACTATAAAAAAATCGATCCGATACTAGGCGACGGACAAGCTTTTAAACGGCTGTGTTCGGAGGCCGAGAGGCAGAATATGCGTATAATCCTGGACGGCGTATTTTCACATACTGGCTCCGACAGCGTATACTTCAATAGAAACGGCAATTATCCAAATATTGGAGCTTTCCAAAGCAGGGAAAGTCCATACTTCCCGTGGTATGATTTTAAGGACTTCCCAAAGGTATACAGGATGTGGTGGGGTTTTCCGACATTGCCCGAAGTTGTAGAGAGTAATGAAGAGTGGCAGGATTATGTTATAAAAGACGAAGAAAGTGTTTTGAAATATTGGATCCAGCAGGGTGCAAGCGGTTGGAGGCTTGACGTTGCCGATGAACTTCCGGATGATATCATCGAATTGATGCGTGAGCATCTGAAGCAGACTGACGATGCTGTTTTGCTCGGCGAGGTTTGGGAGGACGCGACTAATAAGGAGGCGTTTGGCATCAGGCGCACCTATGCCCTTGGCAGAGGACTGGACAGCGTGATGAACTATCCTTTTAGGAACGCAGTCATAGACTACCTGATGTTCAGGACGGACGGTAAGGGCGCGCAGAACAGCTTTTTGTCCCTTGCCGAAAACTATCCGCAGGAGATGTACTTCAGCCTTATGAACCTTTTAGGCAGCCATGACGTTCAGAGGCTGCGCACCGTGCTTGGCGGGGCGCCCGGAAGGGACGACCTGACGCGTGAACAGCAAGCCGTTTACGAGATGGATGAACAGAGAAAGGATATTTCAAGAAAGCGGCAGTTTTGCGCAGCGCTGATACAGTATATGATGCCAGGGGTACCCGCGCTGTATTACGGCGACGAGGCCGGCATGTTTGGAATGGCTGATCCGTTCAATCGAAAAACGTTTCCGTGGGGATATGAAGACAAGGTGATGCAGGAATGGTATTCTTCGTTGGGGAAGCTTCGAAGCGGGGATAAAATCTTACAAACGGGTTGGATGAACCTCTTTGCGCCGAACGAGGATGTACTTTCAATAATGAGGGCGGCTGACGGCAAAGACACGTTTGATAATGAAGCGGGAAATAAGATATATGTCGCCATAATTAATAGAAATGCGGAAAAAGAAAAGAAATTTGTTTTTGATCTGAGAAGGGAATACGAAGGCCCATATGCGTTTTTACTTGACACCAGCAGCGAGCTTGCAAATATGGAGCTTTTACTTGGTAACGCGGAAGTATTATTGAAAAACGAGATATTGACCGGTAAGATAGCACCGTTAGCGTGCTGTATAGTTTGCATGGATATAATCAAGAATAGATTTGAAGAGCCTGATAGCTTGACAAATGTTGAGTAATTTAATATACTTTATTTAAAATAAATTCTTGAA
>JAVBOF010000147.1:0-3352 GCA_031550915.1 Eubacteriales bacterium
AGACGAAAGACGTCCAATAAAACGGCGTAACAGAGAGTATCTTAGATCATAATATTAACAACACGCTTGCCTTGCAGGGTTGTGGTAAGTCCATTGTTTCGGGGCAATACAAAATGCCCTGACTATCAAGGCTGTGTTATCATTTGACAAAAAGGGATTATTACGAAATATTGGGTGTGGGCAAAGATGCTTCAGATGCCGATATAAAAAAAGCATACCGGGCGTTGGCAAAGAAGTACCATCCAGATGTTAATCCCGGAGATAAAGCAGCAGAATCAAGCTTTAAGGAAGTTAACGAGGCTTACGAGGTATTGTCGGATCAACAAAAACGTCAGCAGTACGACAGCTTCGGACATTCTGCGTTTGACGGTACGGCGGGCGCCGGGCAGGGCTTCTCTGGCTTTGAGGGCTTTGGAGGCTTTGATGATATATTGAATAATTTCTTTGGCGGGGCTTTCGGTGGAGGCGCTACAAGCCGCAGAACCGGCCCCTCAAGGGGTGCGGACCTTCGGTATAACCTTGAAATCACCTTTGAAGAGGCGGCTTTTGGAGTAGAAAAAGAAATTGAGATAACCAGGGACGAACCCTGTGAAGATTGTTCAGGCAGCGGCGCCAAAAAAGGTACTCAACCAAAGGTTTGTGTAACATGCAACGGTACCGGACAGGTTCAAAAGCAAATCAATACGCTTTTTGGCCGGAGCCTCACTTACGCAACCTGCGATACATGCGGCGGCGAGGGGAAAACAATAGATCAGCCTTGCGATAAATGCCGCGGCAGAGGCCAGGTGCGCAGGCACCGCAAAATAAAGGTCAGCTTCCCTGCAGGCATAGATTCAGGCCAGGCTGTTACATTGCGCGGGCAGGGACAGCCGGGCAAGCGAGGCGGAAGCAGCGGCGATCTCTACGTCTATGTCTCCGTAAAACCGCACAAATTGTTTAAGCGGGATAATTACAACCTTTATCTCGATCTTCCGATTACGTTCGTGCAGGCTGCGCTTGGCGCTGATCTGGAAGTCCCCACATTAAACGGCAAAGTGAAATATGCCATGGCCGAGGGTACCCAAACAGGCACGGTTTTCCGCCTGAAGGGCAAGGGTATAAAGCATTTGCGTACGGGTGGTATGGGCGATCTATATGTGAAAGTCATCATCCAGACGCCTAAAAAGCTGAGCGAAAAGCAAAAGGAGCTTCTTAAGCAGTACGAATCCACTTTAGAGGAAACGTCAAAAAAAGGAATATTCGACAAGGTCAAGGACGCTATCGGCGGAAAAGAATAGATGTTCCGGCAATATAAAATACCATGCTTGTTAATATGAGCGCGGTATCTTTGGGAGATACGAATGAACCGTGGTTTTTCAATTTTGGGAGATTCCATAGCCAAGGGAATCGTATGGGACGAAGCGCGCAATAAGTACCGAATATCATCCAACGGTGTATCATCGGCGTTGGCGGAAGCAACAGGCCTCAGCGCTTTTTCCTACGCCAAGATGGGCTGTACCATTGCGGCTGGAGCCGAACAGCTTGAACGCGCTAAGAAGGCTGGCATGACAGACTATGCATTGATATGCTTTGGCGGCAATGATTCGGATTTCGACTGGAGATCCATCGCAAGGAATAATACCGTTGAGCATTATCCTTTTACTTTACCAGAGGTATATTACGAGAGTTATAAGCACCTGCTTGCCGATATAAAGAAGCTCGGTTCTATGCCTTGCGTTTTGAATCTCCCGGTCCTTATTTCCTCCAGGTATTTGGATTGGGTCTCTGAAACCCCGGAAGCACGAGCGAATATACTGCAATGGCTTGTTGACGCTGAAAGGATTGCACGGTTCCATGAGCAATATTCTATATTAGCCCAAAAAGCCGCGTATGAGATGGATTGCGTTTTCATAGATATCCGTTCAGCTTTTTTACGGGCATTGGATTTGGGCGCACTCATGTGCGAGGATGGCATCCATCCCTCCGAGGAAGGCCAAATGCTTATGCTATCTACTATTAAAGATGATTTAGTGAAACAAAACATAATATAAACTCAAAGCGCTAAAGATGCCACCTTTACGATAAGGAGGCATTTTTGTTATAAACAAAAATACGTTTGACGCGGCTGAAATCCGCTAAGGGCTCTCAGCCTCTTTAGGATCATATCACGAAATCGACCTCAAAAGCCATTCATCCTTGCCTTTCTTAGAGAAAAGAATCTGCAAAAAACGCCCCCGATACCGGGGGCGTTTTGGACAGGTCTCAGTTATTCAATAGCCTTTCAGTTAGTTCCTCCTGCGTCTGCGCGATATCGTTACGATCACAAGCGCCAATCCGATGATGATGATCGCAATGCCTATGATTATCAAGTAGGTATTGTTCTCACCTGTCTTCGGCAGGTTCGGACTTCCCGATGATGAGTCTGTCGAATCCACGCTCAACGTCGGAGATGCATCCGGCGTAGGCGTAGGTGTTACAACCGGCGTTGCGGAGCCAAGGGGAGGCTCGGTCTCAGTCGAAGAGAGTATATACATGCCGCAGTCTATTGTCTTGTCGATCTGTCCGGACATCAGCGTTATATTGTCCGTTATGCCGGTCGTTATGTTGGCATTGCTGTCCAAGGCCTTATCGGTGCCCTGACCCATGAATGTGTATACATAATCCGCAATCAAACCGAATCCGACCCTATATACTCCAGGCTTCAGGTTTTCAAACAGGTAGTAACCGTTGGAATCCGTCATCCTTGTATCAATTACCTTACCGTTGTTGTCATACAGCGTTACGATAACTCCGGATAATCCTTTTTCACCCGCATCCTGTATACCGTTTGGCATTCCGGAAGCGGTATCATCCCATACATAATCACCAAGCTGCGCAAACTGGTACATGCCGCAATCCACCGTGGCGTTAAACTCACCGGATGTCAGGGAAATGGCTTTGGTTATTCCGGTCGTTTCATCAGCGTTGCTGTCGAATGCCCTATCCGTTCCAACTTCCTGCCTTGTATAATGGAAGCCTTGCGGTGTTGTGAACTTTACAGTATATGTGCCCGGGAAGAGGTTCTCAAACTTGTAGAACCCGCTCGCGTTTGTGGTAGTCGGAGCAATGACTTTTCCGTTCACATCCAATATACCGGTCTGGCCTGTCGGTCCCAGCAATTCCACCGTAACATTCGCCATAGCCAGCTCGCCGCTCGTCTGCAATCCATCATAATTGCTGTCTTCCCATACGTAGTCGCCTATGCTTGCTGGCATAAATGATCCTGCATCCAGTGTCATATCGTTGGTATCCCATTCTACGATGAACGCGTCAGTCAGACCATTTGCAAGGTCAACAACGTGCGAATCGGTTCCGGCCGTCCCCTGCCCCGGCT
>JAVBOF010000175.1:0-6269 GCA_031550915.1 Eubacteriales bacterium
CATTCAAAACGATGAAAGCCTTAACGCTGGTCATTTGATAGTCATCCGGCACTCCGATGACGCAGGCTTTGAATACCTTTGGATGCTCCTCTAATACCTGTTCAACCTGCACAGGATACACAGACATCCCCGAAACCTTCAGGATCCGCTTTATCCTGTTTTTAAAGAATACATACCCGTCCGTATCCATGTATCCCAGATCGCCTGTGTGCAGCCACAATTGCCCGTCCGTATGTTTCCTTATGACCTCGGCGGTTTCCTCCGGAGAATTGATATATTCACGCATAAGCGTCGGGCCAGATACACATATCTCGCCCTCTTCACCATAGGGAAGTTCTTCCTCGCTATCCTGCTTCACGATTTTCATAAGCATGTTCGGAAGCGGAATACCCATCGAATTCTCACGGTATTTATCCGGAGAAATGGCGCAAGCCGTAACGGTTTCTGTCAGTCCATAGCCTTCCTTCAACTCTACTTTGCTGCCCTGCGCAAAGAGCATTTTGTCGAATCTGGCTTTTATTCCGGGAAAAAGGCTGTCTCCGCCGCTGTATGCGCCTTTAAGGTTTGAAAAATCAACCTTTTTAAAATTTTCATCGCGCATCAATGCTTCAAATAGCGTTGGTACGCCTGCCATAAATGTCGGGTTATGCTTAAGTAGGTTTGCTATATAGTTCTTGGTGCTGAATTCCGGAACAAGGACTATCTTTCCACCCACCGTCAGGCAAGTATGCACGCAAAGCCCCAGGCCAAAACCATGAAATACAGGCAATATGGTCAATACGCTGTCCCCTGCCTGAAAATCTGTAATTACAGACGTTGCCATAGCAAGTGCGTTGAAATTATATGATGTCAGGGATATCCCTTTCGGCATCTCGGTCGTACCGCCGCTGAACAACACAACGCTGCCGTCTTTGGCTCCGGCAAAATCAGCGTCGAACGAGCGCTTGCTTCCATTGGCATAGAAATCTTTCCAATCGATAATATTTTCATTCAAGGGTATTTTTTTTATCTTACGCCCCTTGGTCACCTTGAAAGCAGCCTTAAGGAACGTCGGTAAATAGTCGGAAATATGCGCGATTACAAGCTTTTCAATGGTCCCTTCCTTTAGCATCGCATCGAACCTGTCATAGAAAAGGTCTATTGTCACCGCCCATTTGCTGTTAGTCTGCGTAACATAATGTTCTAGTTCAGTCGGCGAAGAAAGCGGATGCGTCATACAGGCGACCGCACCGATCTTATTGAGAGCATAAAATAGCATGATTGCGTTCGGTATATTCGGCAGGCTCAGTATGACCGAATCACCTTTTTTTATACCATATGATTTTAATGCGTTAGCGCAATGGTCTATATCGGATAAAAATTTCCTGTAGCTAAACTTTGTACCCATATAATCCATTGCCGTATACGCAGGATATTCCTTTCCCGATTTTACAATCATTTCATACATCGATACTTCCGGTATTTCAACAGTATGCGGAAGGTCTCCGTAGTATTTCAGCCATGGCTTTTTAACCGGCTTTTCCAACGGTAAAACATTGTTCAATTCAAAATCACTCCTTTACGTCAGTTCCTCAAGACATTCAGGATTGTTTAGATACTCGTGCAAAAGATCCAAAGACCTTGCGTAATAAAACCCATCGGCAATCCTGTCATCAAGCGAAACCTTTATTTCTACAGTCTTTTTAGAGCTTATACTTCCGTCTTCTTCAACAAAAGGCCTGTTTTGGATGCGTCCTACCGCAACGAATATAGAGCACGTGCCCCATTCAAACAGGTGATGGTACGGAGCATTGATGCCTACGCTTCCAAGGTTTGCAAGATAGATGCTCGCACGTAGTGGATCGACGTCTTCGAGTGATTTTGGTATGCCTTTGTAAAAATCCAGTAGATCCAGGATTTTGAAAAAGAATAATAGCAAAAATCTTGGCATACTCATAATGATCTTGAATACTGCGTCATCCGGCTTTTGTTCTTCGGATTTGGCTGTTTTCACTTCACCCTTGAGCTTATTTATTATCGCCCCGAAATCGTCTTCCTTTTTAAACTTCACGTTAATATTGGTTTCCGCACCGTCATCCGCCATCTGCCGTTTAGCAATAAATGAGATCTTTACATCTTCTCTCTGATACAGCCTTCTGCCTTTAACAAAACGGTTAAGATACTCCCTTTCACGAAGAAGCTTTACCAAAGCTACGATCAACATCTGGAAAAACCCCAATTCAACGCCCTGTTCCTTCTTTTTGGCGATGTATTCCAAAAGAGGCTCCACGTTTATATATTCTGTAAAATATATGACCGCGTCGCATCGCCTTTTCATTATATATGGAAACATTGCATTTAGATCATATGGAATTTCGACCCTGTAGCCTTCTCTTCTTCCTTTCCGTTTTTTTGCTTTATTCGCCATAAACGTCCCCCTTTTTTATCATATGATTTCAATTGTCAAAAAACCTCGAATATTACAAAATGTATGCAAAGATGATCGTGTTCATATAAAGAACAATCTATCTTTGTTATACATTCGTCTTATTATAGCACTATGCCCTTATTTTTTCTAGTTTGTTACTTCATTTCCAAAATACCCTCAATAGCTTTTGTTAAGTATTCTTCTGTAAATTAATTGAAAATAAAGTTTAATACTATGGATATAGGAATTTTCTTATGCTATGATGATATGAATATACTTCTAGAGGAAGATATGCCCAGATATAACGATTTAGATTCCAGGCAAAGAAGGCATTATAGCCAATATCCTCAGCCGGCACGCAGAAGACGGTTAAACATATTTAAGTTTATCCGTTTTATTTTGATTATTGGCGTTTTGGGAACGGGTGTTTGGCTGCTTTTCAGATTTGTATTTCCGTATGATGAAACACCTGAATATATAATGCAGACATCGCAGGCGCAGGCAGTCGCTACACAAATACCAAGTGTATCCGGTGTGCCGGCAATTCCCTCAACATCGCCAGCTATTGCTATGCCCGTTTTTGATGACATGAACTATGTAAGCTCAACTATGGAAGTACATATAACCATCGAAACGATCAAAAACTGTAAGGTCCATTTTGCAGATGTCACGATAAAGGATTCATCGGTTTTTAAGAAGATATTTGCAAACGGTAAGTTTGGTCGAAACATAAAGCAGACGACTTCTGAAATGGCTGCCCAGCAAAAAGCCGTTTTCGCGGTTAACGGGGATTATTATGGATACAGGGATGACGGGATCATAGTAAAGGATGGTAAATTATACCGTAATAAACCGGCAAGGAAGATGCTCGCATACTTTGCTGATGGAAGGCTTGAAATCATAGATGAAAAAACTGCCGATATCAACGCTCTTTTGGCTAACGGCCTTTTACAAACCTTTTCCTTTGGCCCTTCATTATTAGAGAACGGTCAATTTATGCCTGATGATTACAAAAAGAGCGGCCTGAATCCGCTAAACCCAAGGACCGGCATTGGAAGGCTGGCAAACAATCGTTTCCTGTTTATTGTAGTAGATGGCAGGCAGGAGGATTCCGACGGAATCACGCTAAAAGATTTTGCCCAGGTATTTTTGGATAAAGGCTGTACCGAAGCCTACAACCTTGACGGCGGGGGCTCCTCTTCAATGGTGTTCATGGACAAGCTTGTCAACAACCCATGTGGAGGCGTTGCAGGTTTTAGCGGCATAGGGGGAGAACGCAGTTTAAGCGATGCTGTATGTCTGATTGAGCCGGAAAACCATGACATTATCATAAACAACAAGGAAGAATAGAATATATTTATATTTTGCAGATAAAAACAGCGCCGAAGCAATTTATTTACAACGGCGCTTTGTCTATCTAATACCTGCAAAAAGAAATATCAGGACCTGTTTATCTCATCCAAAACCATCTCGTTTACCATCTTTGGATTTGCCTTCCCCTTCGTTGCTTTCATTGTCTGGCCAACAAAGAAAGCCAACGCCTTTTCGTTTCCGCCCTTATAATCGGCGACGCTCTGCGGGTTGTTTCTTATAATTTCTTTAACAATCTCAAGTATAGTGCCTTCATCGCTTATCTGCGCAAGACCCTGTTCCTTTACTATTGCTTCCGGATCACCACCGTTATCAAAAACATCCTCCAATACTTTTTTGCCTACTGTTACGTTGACAATGCCCTTATCCACCAGCATGATTGCGGAAGCCAGCTGCTGAGGAGAAAGCTTCATATCGTCCTGCTCTATTCCATGTTCCTTCACAAGCCTCAAGACATCGGAAATAATCCAATTGCATACCGCTTTTGGATTGCCGCACAAGTTTTGCGCTTCGTCAAACATATTACCCAAAACAAAGCTGTTGGCGAGCAAGTCTGCATTGGGTTCCGATAGCTCAAACTGCTCTATATAGCGCCGTTTTCGGGCTACAGGCAGTTCAGGTAGAGATTTGCGTATTTCTGCGATCTCCTTCTGCGATATAAATACAGGCGGCAAATTAGGCTCCGGAATATAGCGGTAATCATTCGCCATTTCCTTCGTGCGCATCGCATAGCTTTTCCCCTCATCGTCATCCCAACGCCGCGTCTGGCGTAATACGCTTTCGCCCTTTTCAATCTTTTGGATATGACGCTTAGATTCGTATTCAACTGCACGCACAGCCGCTCGGAATGAGTTTATATTCTTCATTTCCGTACGAACGCCAAATTCCATATCTTCCTTTTTTTGTACGGATATGTTCACATCACATCTAAGTGACCCTTCCTGCATCTTACAATCGGACACGCCAATGGTTTGTATCAAGGAGCGCAGACTCTCTAAAAACACCCTCACCTGCTCGGCTGAGCGCATATCCGGCTCAGTCACTATTTCGATCAACGGCACAGCCACCCTGTTGAAATCCGCTAAAGATCCGCTCCCGGAGGCATGAGACAGCTTCCCCGCATCCTCTTCCAGATGAATATGGTGTATCCGTACGCTAAAAGGTTGGCCATCCGCTTCTAAATCCAGCCTTCCTCCTGTAACTATAGGTGTCACGTTCTGAGTTGTTTGAAACGAAGCGGGCAGATCAGGATAGAAATAATGCTTCCTATCAAATGTGCAGACTTCGTTTATTTTCCCTTCCATGGCCAAGCCGGCGCGGACAGCAAATTCCAGGGCCCTGCGGTTCAACTTTGGCAAAAGGCCTGGCATTCCCGCACAAGCCGGGCAACTGTTTTCGTTTGGCTCGGATTCGAATCTGTTCCTGCATGAACAAAAAAGCTTTGACTCAGTCTTCAATTCAACATGAACCTCCAGACCTATCACGACCGTATAATCCTTCTTCATTTCATGCCTCCTTTTTGCAAAAGCTCTTTCCCTGCTTCAAAGACTTCTCCGTCTCTGCATTTCCCTCCGATGACCTGAACAGCTGTGCCGCCAAACGGGACCACCATAGACGGGAAACCGGACAAGCTGGAAAGCCTCAAAGCCGCGTATCTGTCCCCTACGCATAATGCCGGCGTAATAAGTAATCCTTTTTCTAGTATGGCTTTCAATTCTTCATATATCGCTCTTCTAAGTTTCATAGCCTTTTCAAAGATGTTCTCTAAATATTTCTCCCTCGTAAAAGTCGTTCCCAATAGTATTATACGCTTAATCTCATCTCCAAAGCCTTTCTGGCGTGTTTTGAGGTATAATTCATCAAGATCGGAAATGTCATCCGCGCGATATCCAAATTTTATGCCGTCATATCTGGCCATCATTGACGCAGCCTCAACACAAAGAATCACATCGCAAACCGGCTTAATTAAAGCCTTGTTTTTTAAGTCTATTTCTTTAACACCGATTGAATTATGCTTTAAGATAGCACCTATCGATTCATCCCCAAAAGAGGTGAAGAACATTTCGCCGTTATAATCGGCAGTATTCAGAAACGGAGCGCTCGCGAGGATTGTGCTGTCGAACTCATCCGGACCAGCTACAGCTTGGTACGCCATTTCTATTTCGGCGGTATCCTTAGCTACAAAGCAAATGCCCTCCAAAGAACCCGCGATGCTGACAAGCCCCTGCCGCGAAACGGCACCGTATGTCGGTCTAAACGCAATCGCCCCCGCCAGGGCGGCACTCAATCTCGCCTGCCCAAAAACATCCGATACAAGCGCGATCCCGGTAATACCATCAATTATAGCTTTGGCGGCCGCATGAGGGCCGGTCTCTTCGGCAAGATCCTGCAACGCAAATTCCGATACTGCCGTTTTACCCGCCAATTGATATCCGGCGTTTAACATGCGTTCTACGACCGTACTTTGATACGGCGGAACAAATCCCTTCAT
>JAVBOF010000085.1:0-10143 GCA_031550915.1 Eubacteriales bacterium
GGATCATCCCCAGGTCGTCAATGATCAGTCATTGATTATGCTGGCTACTACGCCCGCTCCTACAGTCCTGCCGCCTTCACGTATCGCAAAGCGCAAGCCTTCCTCTATTGCTATTGGCGTAATCAGCTTGATCTCCATCTGTACGTTATCCCCTGGCATTACCATCTCTGTTCCTTCCGGCAGTGTGATAACTCCTGTTACGTCCGTCGTCCTGAAGTAGAACTGCGGCCTGTATCCGTTGAAGAACGGCGTATGTCTTCCGCCTTCTTCCTTCGTCAACACGTATACTTCTGCGTTGAAATGCGTATGCGGGTTGATCGAGCCCGGCTTTGCCAATACCTGCCCGCGCTCTATCTCCGTCCTCTGCACTCCCCTCAGCAGCAACCCCACGTTGTCTCCCGCTACCGCTTCATCCAGAAGCTTTCGGAACATTTCTACTCCCGTTACTACCGTGCTGCGTGTCTCGTCCGTCATTCCTACTATCTCGACTGTATCCTGTACCTTTATCGTTCCTCTTTCTACTCGGCCCGTTGCTACTGTTCCACGCCCTGTGATCGAAAATACGTCTTCTACCGGCATCAGGAACGGTTTGTCTATCTGTCTTTCCGGTGTCGGGATATAGCTGTCTACCGCTGCCATCAATTCGAATATCGACTTGCACGCGTCGTTCTCTTTCAGCTCTCCGCTATCCCCTGTCGCTGCTTCAAGCGCTTTCAACGCAGATCCCTTTACTATCGGTATATCGTCACCGGGAAACTCGTACATGCTCAACAGCTCGCGTACTTCCATCTCTACCAGCTCCAACAGCTCTTCGTCGTCTACCATATCCGTCTTGTTCATATACACTATGATATACGGTACGCCTACCTGCCTTGCCAGCAATATATGCTCCCTCGTCTGCGGCATCGGGCCGTCTGCTGCCGATACTACCAGTATCGCTCCGTCCATCTGCGCTGCTCCCGTTATCATGTTCTTTACATAGTCCGCGTGTCCCGGGCAGTCCACGTGCGCATAATGTCGGTTATCCGTCTCGTATTCTACATGCGCCGTGTTGATCGTTATTCCTCTTTCCTTCTCTTCCGGCGCTTTGTCTATTTCGTCATACTTCGTTGCCTGCGCCTGCCCGTACTTTGACAACACCGTCGTTATTGCTGCCGTCAATGTCGTCTTTCCATGGTCTACATGGCCTATCGTCCCTATGTTTACATGCGGTTTCGATCTCTCAAATTTTGCTTTTGCCATCTCTTTTCCTCCCGGGCCATGCCCTCAATATTATTTATTAAGTAACTTTTCCGATATATTCTTGCTTACCTCGTCATAATGCGAGTATTGCATCGTAAACGTTCCGCGACCCTGCGTACGGCTGCGCAGATCCGTAGCATAACCGAACATTTCACTCAACGGCACCAGTCCACGGATAGCCTGCGCAACCGCACGGGCTTCCATACCCTCGATCCTGCCCCGGCGGGCGTTGAGGTTACCCAAAACATCGCCAAGGTATTCCTCAGGCATAACGACTTCCACCTTCATTATTGGCTCCATAAGCACAGGCTGTGCCTTTGGCGCACCCTCTTTGAAGGATAGCGATCCCGCGATCTTAAATGCAACTTCGCTGGAATCCACCTCATGGTAACTTCCGTCTACAAGCGTAGCCTTGAAATCTACAACTTCATATCCGCCCAGAGGTCCGCTCCTTGCTGCTTCCTGAATGCCCGAATCGATAGCCGGAATATATTCTTTTGGAATGACCCCGCCGACGATCTTGCTTTCAAATGTATAGCCGGAACCCGGAGGCAGCGGTTCAAATTCGACGACACAATGTCCATATTGGCCATGTCCGCCGGACTGGCGAACATATTTGCCTTCGGATTTGAATGCCTTGCGCAGCGTTTCTTTGTATGATACCTGTGGTTTACCAACAGTGGCTTCAACCTTAAACTCACGCATCAGCCTGTCTACTATAATCTCCAGATGGAGTTCCCCCATACCGGCGATAATCGTTTGGCCTGTTTCCGAGTCAGTATACGATTTGAATGTAGGATCCTCTTCAGCAAGCTTATACAAAGCCTGGGTCATCTTCTCCTGCCCGGCCTTTGTTTTTGGCTCAATAGCTACTCTAATGACCGGCTCCGGGAAATCCATAGATTCCAAAATAACGCGCTTGGCTTCATCACACAGCGTATCTCCCGTTACGGTATCCTTTAATCCTACTATGGCTGCGATATCACCCGTGCAAACCTCATCGATCTCTTCCCTTCGGTTTGCGTGCATGAGCAATATTCTACCGACCCTTTCACGCTTATCCTTAGTGCTGTTGTAGATATAGGATCCGGATTTCAAACTTCCAGAGTAAACACGTATGAAAGCAAGCCTTCCAACAAAAGGATCCGTCAAAATTTTGAAAGCCAGCGCAGCAAACGGCGCGCTGTCATCAGCATCACGGGGCACCTCTTCATCGTTCTTCGGGTTTATACCAACAACCGGCGGAATATCCAAAGGTGAAGGCAGATATGCGACTATAGCATCCAATAAAGGCTGGACGCCCTTGTTCTTATAGCTAGTTCCGCAGCAAACAGGGGTCATGCTGACAGCGATCGTCGCCTTTCTGACAGCCTGCTTTATCTCTTCCTCTGAAAGCTCCTCGCCTGCAAAATACTTTTCTAAAAGATCATCGCTGGTTTCCGATACGGCTTCTATAAGGTTTGAACGGTGTTCGTCCGCAAGTTCACGCATATCTTCTGGTATGTCACGCCATTCGCTGTTCTTACCTTCGTCATCCAGATAAAACAACGCCTTCATGCTTACGAGGTCTATAATCCCCTTGAAATTGCTTTCACTTCCGATAGGCAGCTGTATCGGCACTGGATTTGCCCCCAGCCTATCCTTCATCATAGCGATCGCGTTAAAAAAATCCGCGCCAACGATATCCATTTTATTGATGTAGGCAAGTCTTGGTACACAGTATTTGTTTGCCTGCATCCAAACCGTCTCAGATTGCGGTTCCACGCCGCCCTTAGCGCAAAAAACCGCGACTGCGCCATCAAGAATACGGAGCGACCGCTCAACTTCAACAGTAAAATCAACGTGTCCGGGAGTATCGATGATATTTATCTGGTGGTCCAGCCAAAATGTAGTGGTGGCGGCGGATGTTATTGTGATACCGCGTTCCTGTTCCTGCTCCATATAATCCATGGTAGCTGTTCCTTCATGTACCTCGCCGGTCTTATGGACCTTTCCGGTATAAAACAATATCCGCTCTGTTGTGGTGGTTTTACCGGCATCAATGTGCGCCATTATGCCAATGTTTCTGATTCTATCCAATGTTCTGGATCTGCTCACGGTCTGCCTCCTTTCCGCCGCTCAAGCGGCAAATCTTTCCGGCAAATAATAATACTTACCATCTATAATGCGCAAACGCTCTGTTAGCTTCCGCCATTTTGTGAGTATCTTCACGTTTTTTGACGCTGTTGCCTGATCCGTTGCTGGCATCCAGGATTTCTCCTGCAAGCCTTTCGCGCATTGTCCTTTCTCCACGCTTACGGCTGAAATCCACCAACCATCTTAGCCCAAGCGTTTGCCTGCGTTCTACGCGTATCTCGATCGGGACCTGATATGTCGCCCCGCCGACACGCCTAGCTTTAACTTCCAAAACAGGCATGATATTAGCCATAGCCTGTTCAAATACCTCAAGAGCATCCTTGCCGGATTTTGCGCTGATTATATCAAACGCCCCATAGCAAACTCTTTGCGCCGTACCCTTTTTGCCATCCTGCATAACCTGGTTGATAAGCTTTGTAACAACCACGCTTTTATACATGGGGTCCGGCAATACTTCCCTGTTCGGGACACCTCCACGTCTAGGCATATTAACCTCCTTGCCCTATAATATGGCAACCCTGCAAAAGCAGAGCCAATTTATCTATTTAATTCCCGTTAAGCCTTCTTCGGTTTTTTAGCACCGTAAAGCGATCTGCTCTGCCTGCGCTTATCAACGCCTGCTGTATCCAGCGCGCCACGTACTATATGGTAACGTACGCCCGGAAGATCCTTTACCCTACCGCCACGGATAAGCACAACGCTATGCTCCTGCAGATTATGTCCGATACCGGGAATATACGCGGTACCTTCCATTCCGTTTGTCAAACGCACCCTGGCGATTTTTCTCAGCGCGGAATTAGGCTTTTTGGGAGTCATAGTCCTGACGGCAACACACATGCCTCTTTTTTGGGGGCATTCCTTTAATATAGGGGCTGTCGACTTATATTCTACCTTTTCTCTGCCTTTACGCACCAACTGGTTTATGGTAGGCATTCCATAAACACCTCCTTCTTTGATGATTTATTAATATTATTTATACAATCTTCCTGCAACCCATTGTAGGAAGTATTGAGCTTTATTCGCCGGCTTTTAAAAATCCGACTACCGCTGTTCCGATATTTACCCCATATCTTTGCCCCAGCTCTTTCATCGTTGGGGCCTTGGTATAATCTATCCCGTTTTCCCTGCAGCTTTTTATCAAGTCTGATTTTATACCGATATCCGCATCTTCGGCGATTATCACCCTTGATATCTCTGCTTCTGAAAGATGCCGCATCACTTGCCTTGTGCCGATAACAAAATCCCTTTTTTGCTGAACCTTAGTCATTTACCATCCTCTGCCATAATGCATACAAAAAACATGCTCTTCATTTTATACTACCTTATGCCTCAAACAGCTTTTAATAAAGCATTATCTGGCATATATTTTCATCTGCGGTAGCTGCCGTGGTACGCTTCTGCCGTGGCATCACAAAACAAGCCTCCGAGGGCGTACCTTCGCATTTTATCACCAACAAAAAAGCATGTCAATAAAAAAACAATATTATAGAGGCAAATCAGCCGATTTTTTCAGATTTACCAATTTTTGAATCAGGATCCGACTTATAATCGCCTGAATACTCGACAGATCCTATGTCGCAGCCCTCGCCTATCTGAATATTCTTTCCCCGAACCGTTTTTGCGGTCGTATATTCAATGTATATCTCGTCCGCCTCAATTGTATCTACTTCAAAACGGGTGGTTCTGTCGTTCATATCCATAATAGAAAGGAAAAAATCCTTTACCTTGCTAAAGCTGCTGTGACGTTTTATGCTTATCTTTTCCCCGCCCAATTCCTTCGCGTTATTACGGTGGAACATTTCAATTTTCATCGTATCACAGTTTATTAGCCCTCCTACGTTCAAAGCGCCTTTTGATTCGATGTTTTCCGCATTCAAATTGCCATTGACCCTTAAAAGGCCATAGTTTCTTATATTCTCACATTCAAATGTCTTGCCGATTTCCAGCGTTCCGCTTATCTTGGCCATACCCGCTTTGCAAGACTCAAAAACCTTCATAGTTCCGGCGATCTTTATTGTATCACACGCACAATCGCCTGTTATATTGAAACTCCCATTCACGACGGTTTGCCCCGTAATAACGCCACCATTCAGATTCATATTACCGTTTATGCCAACGCTTTTACTATCCAAATCTCCATCCATAGTAAGAGAACCGTTGACTTTTACTTCTTCATACTTTCCGCCATTCAAACGCATGGCGCCGTTTACCTTTAAATCATGCCTATTCTCCATATTCATCACCCTTTATTATTCAATAATGTTTTGAGACTTTCGATCCTAATGCTTAAACTGCATTCAAAAATCTTTACGCAGGCCTCGTCAAAAGTGATATCCGAAAGGTCACCTGCCATCAATCCCGCAAAAACTCCATGCTTCCTAAAAAGCGCAACACCGCAGCTTCGTCCGGTATACTTGATATGATTTTCCGCAAGCAGTGCAAGTGTTTCCTTTGCTTCATCCTTTGATACCATCCCCTCGATTAACAGGCCATCCACAATGTGTATATGAAGAAGCTTCTGAAAATCGTATTTTGTCTGCGAGCCAAATCTTTCAATATATAGATCCAGCGCGATACTCTTAAAATAATTTTTTTCGCGTATCTGCATTTCCGTAACATTTATCTCCCGAAATCTATCGGAAAAGTTCTCTGCGATAACGTCCAGCGACGCGTCCTCTTTTAGCTCCTGAATGCGCTTTATCCTTTCCAGCATCTTTTCCTTTGGAAAGAAAGTCTCCTGTCCGGTATAGGTGGATTTGCGTATAAACCATTCCTCAGGAATGAGATTTTTTCGTTTCCACCGGTATAACGCCCCGTAGGATATTCCAAAATGCGCCAGCAGTTCCTTTTTGGAGATCAGTTCCTCATCCATTTTCATCACCTCGATTATAACGTAACATAACACTGTTACTCTGTCAAGCAAGAAAATGGGATGCTTTACCCTACATCCCGTTTCGTTATATCTGCTTATAGTGTCTTTGCATATATCAAAACCTCCGCGGTATTCCCCCTTACATTCAGGACAAAACGGCATCTATTCTATACCTCCCGAATAATTATGCGGTCTAGTTTTTAGTAGTACTTAACCATGAAAAGTACGCGAACATAATAGCCACTATCAATACGATTGCCCAACCTAAAACCGCTTTCAGCCTTTTTTTTACCTTAGGTTCGGCAGTTTTTTGTTCCTCAGGTTCCTCTATCCCCAATAGGCCGCGCGCTTCTTCAAGCCTGTCCGCAGGTACATAAACCTCCAACCCAAACGCAGGCATTCCATAAACCGAATGAAATATCCCGTCCGCACGTTTGCTTTTCCGCATAGTATCTATCCCGTATGAGCGGAGCAAAGATTCAACAACATCGGTTTCTGCCGGTACGCCTGTACTGCAGAGAAATACCATTTCCTTATATACGTATTCCGGCATTGGTTTTTGCCTGCTTTTTGGCTTTTTACCTTCGCGAATCTCATGCTTAATGTCATCTGGAACTTCATCAACAAGCTTTTCACCGCAATCCAGGCATACTGTGTTTCCCTCTGTATATTCGCTTTTGCATTTCAAACAATACGGCACAAGATCACTCCCAAATATCAGGCATAAGAGCGGATTTGGATCCGCTTAATACCCCTATATACGAATATTGTACTTCGATAACCGTTTTCTGACAATACCTGATTACGGCTTTATAAGTGTATTTGCAGAATAAATACCAATAAAAATGGCAAGAGTATATGTAAAACTATGGATGGGGGAATACATTTGAAAGCGGTCATTATGGCCGGCGGGGAAGGGAGCAGGCTGCGGCCGCTCACGTGCGACCTGCCAAAACCTATGGTACCGATAATGGACAGGCCGGTAATGGAGTATGCAATAAACCTTTTGAAATCAAACGGCATCCGCGATATAGCCGCGACTTTACAATACCTGCCGGACGAAATAATTCGCTATTTTGGCGACGGTTCGGCTTTCGGCGTAAATATGCAATATTATATCGAAGATACGCCGCTCGGCACGGCAGGAAGCGTTAAGAACTGTGGTGCTTTTTTGGATGATACGTTTATTGTAATCAGTGGTGATGCGCTTTGCGATATCGATATCGGTAAGGCGATAGAGTTTCATCGATCCTCAGGCTCGCTTGCAACGCTCGTTTTGAAGCGTGTAGAAAAGCCTATGGAGTTCGGTGTTGTGATAACCGGCTCAGACGGGAGAATAGAGCGCTTTTTGGAAAAGCCGTCGCGAGGCGAAATATTCTCTGATACTGTTAATACTGGTATATATATTCTCGAAGCTGAAACAATGGAAAACGTACCAACGGGAAAATACGATTTTAGCATGCAGCTTTTTCCGAAGCTCTTTGACAAGGGTGCTAAGATGTTCGGCTACCTAACTGATGGATATTGGTGCGATATTGGTAATTCTTCCCAATATATACAAGCTCATTTTGATATCTTTTCTGGGAAATGCAAGACGCCGCTGCCCCACGCAAGTAAATTAAACGGTATCTTTCTGGAACACGGTGCAGACGGCGGCGAAGCAACTGTCATGGCTCCATGTTATATAGGAAAGGACTCCGTCTTAAACAGAGGATGTTTTATAGGCCCGTATAGTGTAGTTGGCAAAAACTGCAGGATGGAAAGCGGTGCAAAGATAAAGCGCGGCATATTGTGGCCTGGCGTATCGCTCGGTAAAGATACGCAGATACGCAGTTCGGTCCTGTGCAAAAACTCCGCGGTCCTTAGCGGCGGTATGGTATTTGAAGAAGCCATAATCGGTACCCACAGCATTGTCGGAGAAAGCTGCGTGGTCAAACCAAGGGTAAAGGTCTGGCCGGAAAAAAGGCTTGAGGATTTTTCAACAGCCCGCTGTAACATCGTCTGGGGTGGAATGGACGAGGGTACTCTATTTGGGCAGGATTGCATCATAGGTGAGATAAACATCGGCCTTAACGCGGAAACGGCATGTATCATTGGTGCGGCGTTTGCCTCATGCCTCGAAACCGCCTCAAATACAGCGATAGCTTCCGATGGTTCCGCGGCATCAAATATGGTAATTCAAGCTATTAGCGCAGGATTGATGGGACAAGGTACGAATATTTACGATCTCCAGAAGGCGACATTGCCGATGGTCCGGTACGGTATACAGGTTTTGGGGTTGGACGCGGGTGTTTATGTGTCCGGTGGCTCCTGTTGCAAGATATATTTCATGGACAAGAACGGCATAGATATCCCAAGGAAGATGAAAAAGAGCATCGAGGCAAAGGTCGAGCGAAGGGATATGCCTCGTGCTGCCGGAGATGAAATAGGAATTTCAAAGTTTTCTTCCAGCATGTTTCCGTTGTATATCAGCGGAATTAATAAAAGGTATGATACCTCGGTTATATGCGGAAAAACATCTTCTGTTTTGGTTGCCTCCGCCAGCGAGCTGGCCTTGCGTTCCATTAACGGCATATTATCCACCGCTGGCTGCGAACTACACGCTACACGGTGGAGAAATTCAGAGGATTTCATGCGGAACCTACGCAAACTCGGCATACCTATAGGCATTGTCGTTTCTGCGGATGGACAAAACGCAACGCTCTACACGCAAAACGGAGTAGTGGATGAGCATAAAAAAGCTGCGTTGATCAATCTCATTGCCCTAAAAACTTTTGAATCTTCATCGATCATAACCCCCGTTTCCTCTCCGGATATCTTTGATGATTTGGCAAAGAGCTATGGTGGGAAAAATATCCGGGTCAAACAAAGCAAAGAGGATATTATGCACGCTATTAGGAATCTGGAGGACAAGGACCTTATGAATTGGCTTTTGGACGCACATTTTGACGGCGCCGCATTCGCTCTTTTGCTGATGATCGCACTTTGTAAATGGAATACCAACATAGACGAGCTATTGGGCGAGCTACCAGATTTCCATATGCATGCCGCGGACGTGGAATGCAGTTTTAACGATATAGGAAGGGTGCTTCGCGGGCTTATTTCGGGAAGCAATAAGCCAGATCTGTTTGAAGGGGTACGTATCGACCACGGAAGAGGTTGGACCCTGATCCTTCCGGATAGGGAAAAGCCGGTTTTTCGGGTACTCAGCCAGGGTTTTTCAGAGGAGTACGCCAAGGAACTTACGGATATCTATATAAAGAATATTGAGGAACTGAAGAAAGGACCGATAGAAGATGTGTGAAGTTTGCGTATATATTACAGGCGCCGCGCTGTTGCTTTCATTGCTATACAGGGGCTTGGGCAAAGGCGGGTTTCAAGAGCTTAGAAAGCTGGAGAGGCGATCGTCTATCGTCGTTGTTGGCAAGGTAAACAGCAAGATAGGCGAAAAGCAGAAAAACGGAATGGATTTTTGCTTGGTAGAGTTCAATATAGAGGATAGCATCAAAGGTGACCTTGTTGCCGGCGAAAATATAGGCGTTATGCAATTGCTTTTGGAAGGCCATACGGCAATTGCGCCAGGCGATATGGCGATGCTTTTCCTGAACAAGGATTTTAGTACAGGCTCCGGCGGGCAGGATATGTACGAAATAACCGGCTTGCATAAGGGTATCTTCATAATAGATGAAGATAAGCTTTCTTCCGCGTGGCAAAACAGCAATCTCAACGTAAACGAAGCGCTGGGGGTACTGAAGCATTCTTTGACTACCTGACGGCTTATATATAGAGGTATGATATGATCACGGCAAAAGGATCATATCATTCTTGCCATCTCCTTTTTAAGGCGCTTTATTATACGCTTTTCAAGGCGGGAAATATAGGATTGTGATATA
>JAVBOF010000114.1:0-7307 GCA_031550915.1 Eubacteriales bacterium
GCAATTTCAATCTGTCGAAAAACAATTTGCCCGGCGCAGTCTTACCGAATATCACCAGCACAATGACGGCAACTATTATCACAGCGATAACTATCAGCCCCGTCAGCATGATATTATTGCTCATGGCTACCATAGAGCCTGTCTCACCCGCGGCGCCTCCAAAGGATTCCAAAATATTCGCAAACATCGGCAAAACTTTTAATAACAGAAGCAGTATAACGGCAACCATCAGCAAGGCGAGAATGATGGGATATGTAAGTGCTGTCCGCACCTTCCTGCGCACCTTGTGTTCCTTTTCATAGTATTTAGCAAGTTTAGCAAGCGTATCGTCAAGTGTACCGCTGGCTTCACCGATATTAACCATATTTATCATATAGTCCGGAAAAGCCCCGCGCTGGCTTTCTAATGCAGACGAAAAGGTTTCGCCTTTTGCCATTTTCTCCTCAATGTTTACAAGAGAGGATTTCAAACGTTTATCCTTAACCTGTTCCGACATTATACCGATACCTTCAGAGATCATAATATCGGATTTGACTATAACGCCAAGCTGCTGGCAAAAAACCGCCAGTTCAAGAGAAGGTATCGTCTGTAATTTGACGTCTTTCTTGGCTCTGCTGTTTTCCGTCATCTTCGCTTCAACTCCTGTTCAAAAATTGCTCAAAAACCTGCGGGTCTGAACACCTCATCAAGGCTTCTTGCTTGTCAATTATATTTTCCTTACAAAGCCTCGCCAGGTCGGCATCCAGCAATTGCATACCGTGCGATTGCCCCGTCTGTATCACAGAGTTTATCTGATAATGTTTGCCTTCGCGAATAAGGTTACGTATCGCCGGTGTTACAACCATTACCTCGGTTGCTGCAACCAGGCCCTTACCATCTTTGCGCTGTATCAGCTGCTGCGATATTATGCCCTCCAGAACTGTCGCAAGCTGGCTTCGTACCTGCGCCTGCTGGTTCGGTGAAAAAGCATCCAATATCCGGTCGATAGATTTTGAGGTGCCTACTGTATGTATCGTCGATATAACGAGATGGCCTGTTTCCGCCGCCGTCAGGGCAATGGATATGGTTTCCGGATCCCTCATCTCCCCAACCATAATAACGTCCGGATCCTCCCTCAGGGCGGAACGCAGCGCGACTGCAAATGAATCACAATCCTGACCTATTTCCCTTTGCGTAATTAGGCTCATCTTATGCTTGTGTATATATTCAACTGGATCCTCTATCGTCAGTATATGATAAGGATAATTTGTATTTATCGTATCTACTAAGCTTGCCAAAGTAGTGGACTTACCGCTGCCGGTCGCTCCGGTCACTAGGAAAAGCCCTTTTTGTTTATGGGCAAACTGCTCGACCACTGTGGGCAAGCCCAGCTCCTCAAATGAGGGTACCTCAACCGGCAAAGCTCTTATAGCAGCAGCGTATGTGCCGCGCTGACTGTATATATTTGCCCTGAAGCGGCCAAGTCCGGAGCGTGCAAACGAAAAATCCAAAGCTTTGTACTCCTCAAGCTGCTTCATTTTTGACGGGTCTAGAATAACAGGAATAAGCGCATTTACGCTTTGTGGCAATAAAACCTCTGTATCCGGCACATGCTGCAGTTTAGAATTGACTCTTACAAGAGGCCGGCTTCCGGGGCATAGATGCACATCAGTCGCGACATGTTCCACCGCATACTCCAATAGAGACATCATATACGCTTCGGGGTCGGTGTTTTTCAAAGCTACTCCTCTTTTCATGCAAATATTGCAAAATTACTACTTTCCGCATTTTTCCGTTTCTAGTATTTTATATTGAATGTATAAAATTATCAATCAAAATTATCTTTATATTAAATATGCAGGGTGATTCAACTTGACTGAAAAATGGTATTCCGATATAATTTTTTTTGCCTGCTTTTTTAGGGCAAAATAGTAAATCAATACTTTTACACGAATTTTTTATAAACATATCTACGCTAGTTATTTGGAGGAAAATTGGACAAGACGCGGCTTTGGAATAAGATGCAATTTAAAATGGGTTTATTGCTGGCAATTTGCGTCATTTGCGCATCTGTTTTTATTGCGCTCCCGACGGTCCTTATTTCTTTCTTTGCATTCGGTAAAACACCCGAAGCGCAAGGTGGCATCTTTTCAGTAATAATAATCATATGCTTAGCTGTTGTGATATGTGTTTTGTTTCTTGCTCTATTTTTTGGTTTAAAGATGTTTAATAGGCTTACTGAAAGATACCTGCGTACTTTGGCATATACAGACCACTTGACGAAGCTAAAAAACCGCAATTCTTTTGAGCAGGATATGAACGACACGGAAAAGAACATAAAAAAATATACTTCTATTATATTGTTGATCCTTGACCTTAATAATCTAAAAGATGTCAACGACAGTATCGGTCATACCTACGGTGACCAATATTTACGCACTATGGCGTCATTGATACACGATTGTTTCAGTGCGCATGGAGAGGTATACCGCATTGGCGGGGATGAGTTTGCGGTTTTTGCAAGGAATTCAAACATAAAACAGATCAGGGATTGCCTATTGAAGCTTGAAACCTCTACTGGTAATTACAATGCCGCCATGACAAAATATACGTTTAGCGTTGCTGTAGGCATCGCCGAATACGATCCCGATGAGGATGCGGATTTGCGGTCGGTTTTCAACAGGGCGGACGAGAACATGTATAAGGATAAAATAATTAAAAAAAACCATTAAAGAAACCGGAGCATTGCCCGGTTTCTTTAATGGTTTGGAATATGGAGTTACTTCAGCTGCTGTTTCATCTGTTCAAATTTTTGTTTTGCCTGCTGTACATCGCTATCCTGCGCATCTTTTGTTTGATAATATCCTTTGTTTTGCATGCACGAAAAAACTGCGTACTGGTCTTCGCAGGTTTGGTTCATCTGCGTCGTCAAGACATGTCTCAGGTTCTGGCATGACGATTCCGTTATACCCATGGAATATGTGCTTATCATTTGCTTTTCCTGGTTCAAAAGATCAGTTATCAATTCCTGTTCACTCATTTGGCTTTGCATATTCATCGTATATCCTCCTTATTGATGACTTTCCAGGTAATTTAAAAGGTTATCAAAGTTCTGTTTATGGTGCTGCGCAAGCTGCCCCGCAAGGTTCTTCATGCCCATATCCGTAAAATAATTTGCGTAGACTTCAGATTTTTTATATGCCAGCGCTTCGTGGTTCATCTGGTCTTCAATAATCGTCAGATTTTTACTTTCGATCTGTTTAGACCCCTGCTGATTATTCATATTTTCCCTCCTGATTTGATTTTGTCATTAGTTTTGCCTGCCAATTTTGTTTTATGCATATCAAAATGAGCATTTACCTTTCATTATCCCCATACATAACTCACACGGTCAGATCTTCTGCATATTATATTGAAGTAAGGAGGTTTGACATGGCAACAATTTACGTACATAACAACAGTACAAATAAGATCGAAAAATTTACACGCGCGGAAGCGGATCCTATGCCATATAACCGTGGAGGAACACTTTCAGTCAGGGAGTTTCGCGGCGCAAGCAAGTCCTCGGTGCTTTGGACCGACAGAAGGGTCATGGAAACTTGGAATGCTTTTCGTGACTATTACGGCAGATCAATCTTCGTTGGCTTTTGCTTTAAACGCATTTGGGAGGGCGGACATGGCGCGCAGTCCCAGCACTATGCGGGAACATCTTTCGATACTGGGCAAAACCTTGGCTTGGAAGGGCGTAATCAATTGCGGCAGGCTGCGATAAACTCTAAGCTTTGGTCCTATGTGGAGCCCGCATCGCTTACGCCGACATGGGTGCATTTTGATAAGCGGTTTGGAACGCCAGCTTGTGTTACAGGCGGATATCCTCTGTTAAAAACAGGCGATAAGGGAGTATATGTGTTCATTCTGCAGGATGCGCTGAACGCAGCCGGATATACGGGTTCCGGATTGGACGGGCAATTTGGCCCCGGTACTTTTTCGGCCCTAAAACGCTTTCAGGCCGCAAAAAAATTGCCGGCTGACGGAATAGCTGGGTGCCAAGCATGGTCTGCGCTGACAGTACAAGTGGTGGGTATGGGTAAAACTTCAACAGTCGTTGATCCATAACGCCTAGCGATTTTCAGAATAAAACAGGTTTCGGCGTTATTTGCACAAACCTTTTTATTTTGCTGTTTTTTTGACGGTTCGTTTAATATATAATGGAAAATGAAAGAAACGCATGTTTAGTAAACGATCGTTTTGGAGAGGAAATCATGCCGATAATCACCGCAATAGAGGAATGCATCAAGGATAAAGCCAGGGTAAATATTTATTTAGAAGGCCATTTCAATTGCGCCATTGATAAAACGGTAGCTTTGGAATTGAAGCTTCACCGCGGTATGGATATCAGCGCTGACACTTTGAACATGGCGCGGCGCAAGGATGATATGCAAAAAGCGTTAAGCAGGGCGTTGGAAAGAATTTCGCGCGGTTCGATGACGGAAAGAGGTCTTATGCAATTCCTCTCACGTAAAGGATACGGCGAAGAAGCATGTGAGTACGCCATCCATCGCATAAAGGAATATGGCTATATCAATGATCGGGTCTATGCCGAAAGCCACACGCAGACCGGCGTTTCAAAAAACCTCGGCAAAAAGCTTATTGAACAAAAGCTAATCCAAAAAGGTATTGAAAGGGATATGGCCAAAGAGGCCGTTTCAACAATAGATGATGATTCTCAGCTTCAATCGGCAATCATCCTTGCAAAGAAATATTTTAATGCTATTAAAGAGGAAGACCCAAGAAAAAAGAGATACAAAACGAGTCAACGGCTATATATGAAAGGATTTGATTGGGATACAATAAAAATGGCCGTTGCAAAGGTTGAAGGTGGAGATGAAGAGTTCAGCGACGAGGGATAGTATCTTAGAAATGCTTAGGAAAAAGCAATCCTGTGTTTCCGGTGAATATATTGCCGGAGAACTTGCTATATCGCGCGCAGGCGTTTGGAAACATATACGCGCTCTGAAAGACAGCGGCTACGTAATAGAATCCCATAAAAAGCAAGGCTATAAGCTGGTTTCCCCGCCTTTTTCGCAAAGATTTGCGACGGGTTTGGAAACGGCTTACATAGGAAGGGAACTTTCCTATTTTGAAACCGTGGAATCGACCAACACGATAGCAAAGGATATGGCGTCGTCAGGATGCGGCGACGGCACGGTGGTTATAGCAAAGGAGCAAATTGGCGGCAAAGGCAGGCTTGGGCGCCAATGGGTTTCACCAATAGACTGCGGACTATATATGTCTATTGTCATTAGGCCGGAAATAGCGACTTCAAGCGCCCAGAAGATATCGGTTCCGCTGATTATGTCTATAGTTTTTGCTCTTGAGGATATAGGCGTACAGGCAAAAATAAAATGGCCAAACGATGTGGTATGCGCGGGAAAGAAGCTCTGCGGCATCCTCATGGAGATGCGTGCGGATATGGATAGTGTCGAATATATAATCCTTGGCATCGGCCTAAATATACGTACCCCTGCGGATGCGGTTTGTGATCCCCTGCTTAAGGATGCTATTGCGTTGGACAAGCTGAAGGATGAAAAAACCGACGAGGCTGTAATTGCCGCGGGTATATGCAACAGATTCGAAAGCACGATGGAAGCATTGAAATGCAGAGATTTTGATATTGGTTTTTTGTTGGACGGTTACCGGAAGCGTTGTATCACTCTAGATAAGGATGTTTTTTTGGAAAGCAACGGACAGAAGCACGGGGCCTATGCCATGGATATCGATGAAAACGGTGCTTTGATAATAAAAAAAGACGATGGGACGATGCAAAAGGTTTTGGCGGGGGACGTTTCCGTCAGGGGGAGCAAAACATATGTATGAAGGATGCATAACAGATATTAAAGGCATTGCAGCAGGCCATGCAGACGACAAAGAGGCATGCACCGGCTGTACTGTCATAGTATGCCGGAACGGAATGACCGCAGGTGTATCGGTGCGCGGAGCCGCGCCCGGCACGCGCGAGACCGACGTTTTAAGGCCCGGCAATTTAGTCGAAACGATACACGCCATAGTTCTTGCCGGAGGCAGCGCGTTTGGGCTAGACGCCTCCTCAGGCGTCATGCAGTATCTTGAAGGCATGGATATCGGTATGGAAACCGTATTTGCGAAGGTGCCGCTGGTTTGTTCCGCGGTGCTGTATGATCTCGGCGTTGGCAGTGCCTCCAAAAGGCCGGATGCAGCTATGGGTATGCAGGCCGCAAAAAACGCGGGGCAGGAAAAGCTCTTGCAGGGACGCTTCGGTGCCGGTGCTGGCGCCAGTGTTGGCAAAGCGTTTGGCCCGCAATTCGCCATGTCTGGCGGTTTCGGCTGCGCTTCAATGAAAATCGGCGACGCGACCGTGGCTGCGGCATTCGCCGTCAACGCCATAGGCGATATATATGACTACAACAGCGGAAAACTGATTGCCGGAGCTTTCAATGGCAGCTTTATGGATATTTTCGGCTCTGTTACAGCAGCCGGAAATGAGATAGGGACAAACACAACGATCGGTGTAGTCGCGACCGACGCAAAGCTCAATCGCGGCCAATGCACAAAACTTGCGGATATTGCACATGACGGTATAGCGTTAGCCGTTCGTCCGGCACATACAATGTTGGACGGAGATACCATCTTTGGCGTATCTACCGGGCTGATGGCGGCGGATATCAACGCCATATACGGCGCTGCCGTACATGTAACCGCCCGTGCGATAGCAAATGCATGTGAAGGAAGCGCGCCGCTATCATCAGAACGGTGACAGGGAGTACTTATGATTATAGGAATCGGATTGGATATCATAGATATAGCCAGGGTGGAAAATGCCCTTACCAAGCATTTTATCGAGCGTGTCTTTTCTCCTGACGAGAGGACGAGGCTGCAGGAGAAAAAGATGCCCGCAGAAACCGCCGCCGGTATGTGGGCCGCGAAAGAGGCTACGGCAAAGGCATTTGGCACAGGCTTTGCGGGCGGCTTCGCCCTATCGGATATCGAGGTTTTATCCGATGGAGGCAAACCTTATATACGTCTGCAAAACGGAGCCATAGCATGCCTGAAGCGATGCGGCGGGGATACCGTGCATATCAGCATTACCCATATTAAGGGGCTTGCCGCGGCGCAGGCAATTATCGAAAGGCGGTCTTAACAATGAACCGAAAGGTCGTTGATGCAAATACCATGAAGGAAATAGATTCCTCCATGATAAAAGCGGGAATCAGCAGCCTCATCCTAATGGAAAACGCTGCGCGAAACATGTGTGAGATAATAATGGCGGAAACCGGGCCGTGTACTGTGCT
>JAVBOF010000108.1:0-6296 GCA_031550915.1 Eubacteriales bacterium
AACTCTGTCCACCTATAATTATTCATTACAGAATGTTGAAAACACGAATGCACCTACGCCTGATCCGACGCCGACACCAGATTCCGGACAGAAGATAGTCGCGTACGGCAAGGTACAGCAGACAATGTATGTACGGGCGACTCCTGACATCGGGCAGAAGGAACTGGGCATTCTCGAAACAGGCACCAAGGAATCTATACTGCAAATGAACGCGGTGGAAGGCTGGCACAAGATACTCTACAATAGTGGCATAGCGTATGTCGCGGCTAAATATATAGATATAATCGAAGATGATGCATCGTCCGCAAAGATCATTAAATATGGGACAGTAGCCGTAAAGGATTACCTCAATGTCAGAGACGAGGCGGAGATAAACGCGAACGTTATAGCAAAGCTTAAGAACGGTGAGATGGTGAGCATAACAAAGCTGAACTTTAATGCCCTGTTCCACCAGATTAAGCTGAATAATAAATATGCGTATGTGCATAAAGATTTTATTATAACACACGATAACCAGAGGGCGGCCGTATCGTTCCCCGCACAGGTAATTATAAAGGATGGCGTATACAAGAGTGCAAGCCCCACTTCAACGAAGCTAGGGACAGTTGTCAAGGGCAGTTGGATAGCAGTTGTTAAAAAGAATGCGACTAAATCATACCATCAAGTCTTGGTTGGCGGCAGGATAGGATATATCAAGGCAAAGAGCGTTAGCTTGCTTACATACGGAAAGCCGGCGACGGTCACAAAAACGGCGGTATTATATAAATATCCTTCAACGTCCAAAGCTAAATTAAAAACTCTGAGCAAAGGCGCAAAACTCAAGATCTCCGCCAAAACGTTTAGTTCTAAGTTTGCACAGGTAATATACGGCGGAACCTACGGATATATAGAACGCAACAAGATAAAGTAACGAAGACAGGAATTGATTTGACCGGCCTAAACTTGGCCGGTTTTTCTATATAAATATACCAATATAGTTAAGTATTTAGTGCAAATCGCAAATACTAGATACTATTCAATTGCCCTTTTCTTGCGGATGCTTTATAATAGAGCAAATTAAACAAAGGTAAGGTATATTGGATGGGCAAATTATTTCTGATTACTGGCGATACGCAAAGGGAAATAAGTTTTGAGAGCGGAGAATCGGCGCTTTCCGCTATAAAAAAGGCGGGCGAAGATATTCCTTCCCCGTGTGGCGGGCGCGGGAAGTGCGGAAAATGTGCCGTTGAAATAGTTGGGGAAATACCGGAGTCACTATATAAAAAGGGTATAGTCAAGCCGGGCGAAACCAAGGCGTTGGCTTGCGGGCTGGAGGCATATGAAGGGTTACGGATCAGAAAGCTGTTTTCGGATACCGGATGGCATCAGCAGCGGAGCGCCTATATGCGGGCTGTTGACCTGAAACCGGTATTTGATATCACAGGCGATGCTTTTTTGGCTTTGGGTGTAGATATAGGGACAACTACCATAGCTTGTTACCTGCTGGATATGAGAAGCGGTGAAACTATAGACGCAGGCTCTTCAATGAACCCGCAGAGAAAGTTTGGCGCGGACGTTATTTCACGTATAAACTGCTCGATTCAGAATGAGGCGAGCTTCATAGAGATGCGCGACAGCATACGTGCGGAGATCATGCGACTTGCTATTGAAGCCTGTAAGCGTACGGGACATAGCGTGAAGAATATATTACACGGAGTTATCGCCGGAAATACCGTCATGATGCATATATTCGGGGGTTATCCGCTAAACGGCATAGCGATGGCTCCATTTGTTCCGGAATATACAGACGGGCACGACGTCATGGCAAAGGATATTGCATTGGATTTTGCGGAAAACGCAAAAATAAGCCTTTTGCCGTGTATATCCGGATTTGTAGGCGCGGATACCGTTGCGTGTATGATAGCCGCAGAGCTGGAAAAACAGGACGAACTATGCCTGGTTTTGGATATGGGTACCAACGGCGAGGTTGCGCTTGGCAATAAAGAGAGAATACTTACTTGTTCAGTAGCGGCGGGACCGGCTTTTGAAGGAGGGCACATACGATTTGGCACGGGCAGTATAAAGGGCGCAATCAATTCAGTATACCTTAACGACGGTGAGATCGTATATACTACGATAGACGACGCTCCCGCAAAAGGGATATGCGGAACAGGTATAGTCGATGCTATATCCACATTGCTAAAAAACGGGGTGGTTGACGAAACGGGCGTGATGAAAAAGCCTGGTTCATCAGACGCGCCTTACGCGAAATACCTGCAGAAATTTGAAGAAACAAATGCATTTTGTATCTGTGAGGCATCCGGCGTGCAGCAGGAGGTCTTTATTACCCAACATGATGTCCGTGAACTGCAATTGGCAAAGGGAGCGCTGGCAGCTGGCATAGAGGTTATACTTGGAATATGGGGCGCAAAAATGGAGGATATATCCAAGGTCTTTTTAGCCGGGGGCTTCGGCACCGCGCTTAACATAGAGAGTGCCTGCGAGATTGGGTTATTGCCAAAGGTATTGAAGGAGCGGATAGTGGCTCTTGGCAACGGTGCAGGAGCTGGAGCGCAATTATGCGCAAAATGCAAAGACATGCTCGATCTTTCACAACAATTGCTTAGACAGACTGAATATATAGAGCTTTCCGGCAGAGCGGATTTCCAGGAGCTTTTTATAGATAAGATGATGTTTGAATAGTCTGCTTTAGTTAAGGAGTTTCGTATTTGAGCAAGCGGTTGACCATCCTGTTTATGTTCAACTGCTTTTTCTTTGTTTCTTTACCTTTTTAACTAAGAAAGCATCCACTCAATCTTCGGATATATTCTCTATCAAAAAAGCGCTATGAGTATTTGAAGAACGGGTAACCTCAAAGATGAATATCCTTACCATATAGGAATTTTCAGTCTGCGGGAATTCCAGCGCCAGACGCACACCGGATTCTGTACCGGATGCCCAAAGAGGTTTTGTTATCTCGGTAAAACCCCCTAAAAACTCTTGAAGATCATCGAAAGCAAGGCCATTTTTCAACTTTGGGGCAATGTAACCCATCGTCTCATTTTCGCTGCCCATTCTCAATGCTTCTAAAAAACCCGTGACTGCGTCTTCGGGAGTTTCAGGCCGCTTTCGCTCTACTGAAAAAAAGCCTGTAGATTGTGTTTTTAAGCTGGCCACACAGTTTTCGATAGACCAAATCTCCATAGATTGAAGCATTGTCGGCTTTCGTCCGGAAGATATCCGCTTTATATAGCCTTTTCCGGTTTCAAATGCCCAGCCTTCGTGTGAGAAGAGTGGTAAGATCTTTTTACCGTCATACGCAGTTATATAAAGCCACTCGGCATAATCACTTTTTACCCGCACCGCTAAATCGCCGCATACGCCGGCCCCCGTGTTGATATTCTCAATAGAGACCTTACCTTCGGCGCCCTTAAGAGGGTAAAGATAATGCATTCGCTCTGTCAGCCTGTCCTCAATAGCCAGGTTCAGACCATTGTCTTCAAATACGGTCGCAACAAAAGGCCTGCCGCGCACCATTTCCCAGTCCTTTTGGCAAACGGAGCGTGGAAGCACCGCCTCTCTGCTTTCCAAAAGGACCATCGGAGGTGTTATGTGAAGATGGTATACCCCATCCGGCCATATCCCAATCCGTATACAGGAATTTTGCTCCTGGCGCAAAAGTTTGCCGTCTAAAAACTGAAATGCCCTTGAGAAGGGAAGATAGGCACAATTGTGCGGATTTTCCAAGGGCTCAAAGGCTATATAAAAAATACAAGATGGTGAAACAGGAGCGGTAAGCGGTTCGTTCTGGGAAACTGAGCCAACTATTGTATCGTTCATACGGATCAACCCTTTGACTTTGGATCTGAATACGATGAGCGGCAGTGTACGTTCCATTGGATTTCCTCCTAGGTAAATCGAAAGCAGTAAGTTTTGTCCATCGTTGATATATATTCGAAAGCCGTCGGTAAAATGCATGGTAACTCAGGGCATGCCCCTTTTTCCTTTTGTACAGCCCATATCTTGCGGCATAGCGTTCTAAGCACCTAAGCATACTCATATAAATATTGTGCGGAACAAAAGCAGGGATAATTTCTTTGCTTTATTTTTTTAACCGCGTTTCAAAGTTAATGCAGCTAAGGGAGCCTTTTATCATCGTTTGTAAATTTCCCGGACGGAAGATTTGTTTATATGGAAATTAATTGGAATAAACGGCCGGATTATTGACAATAATATATCCAAGAATTGATGAATCAGGGGGACGATACTATGTCAAAGACATCCAGTGATATTGCGGGGGCGCTAGATTACCCGGAAAACATGGCTATATTGAGCAAATCCGGTTGGGAAGCGAGTGAAACAGAGCTTTTGTTTGCTGAAGTGGAAAACGCCCGTAGGGAAGGTAAACCATTGAAAATGGTTTTTGATAAGGTTGCAAAGGCAACTGGGCGCAAACCAAACAGTATACGCAATTATTACTACAACAAGATCAAGAATATGCCAGACGATGAAACGCTGGATAGACAAACCGCTTTTACGCCGTTTAAGAAAGAGCAAATATGGGATCTGATGGTCACGGTCCTTGGAGCTCAAGCCAGGGGAATAAGTGTCCGCGCCTGTACGCTTGCCCTCGGAAATGGTGATAAAAAAGAAATGCTGAGGTATCAGAATAAATACCGAAGCGTTATAAAGAACAATCCTGTTTTGGTAAAGCAGGTAATGGATTATATGAAGGAAAAAAACATATCCTGCTTCGATCCGTATGCTATCGGGGCAATAGACGGGCGCAGGGGACACAGCGGAAGAAAGCCCGACAGGGAACGGATAAAGATGGATATGATAGATGTTGTAAGCGGGCTAGTCGAGGATATGCGGTCCTTGGAGGATTTGGATATAATGGCTCTGTTCAAGGGAATGAAGCAGCTTACCGGAATGGCGTGCGGAAAGCTTAAGGAAAGCGGCCAGGATTATAAGGCCCAGTTGTTGATGGCTGAGGATAGGGAGCAGGAAATGCTGATAAAGGCCAAAGAGTTTGAAGTTACGCTAGCGGAAAGCCAGAACCGTATTTCTTTACAGCAGGCAAGGCTTGAAAACCAAAGAAACACTATTAACAGCTTGTTATTGATGTTGAGACAGTTAATAAAAGTAAACAGGGATTTCCTTGGTTTGAATTCAGTAATAAAGGTCAGCAACCTCGGAACCTATATAATGCAGCTGGCGAAGAGCATTGAGGATTGTGAAAGGGCAATGAAGGAATACGCCGTTTAACGCATCTGAAACATAAAAAAGGCTCTATTCATTAGATAGAGCCTTTTGAGGTATTTCGGAATTAGATGGTCATACAGCTTCCTTAAGTTTTTCTATCAGCTTTGGTATAACTTTATAAAGATCTCCGACGATCCCAAAATCCGCAACGCCGAAAATTGGCGCTTCCGGATTTTTGTTTATTGCAACGATAAACTCCGATGTCTGCATTCCCGCTAAATGCTGGATAGCGCCGGAAATACCACAGGCGATATACAGCCTTGGACGCACGGTTTTGCCGGTTTGGCCTACCTGATGGGTTTGCGCTATCCAACCGGCATCTACGGCAGCACGGGACGATCCGACTACTCCGCCAAGCGCATCCGCAAATTCTTCGATAAGCTTAAAGCCTTCAGGGCTGCCAAGTCCGCGGCCGCCAGACACGATTATATCAGCCTCGACCAGGTTAACGATATGCCGGATATCCTTTACGGTCTCCTCGACTATCGTATCTATATCGCTGCTTTCAAGTGCGAACGTTGCTTTATCTACAATGCCTTTGCGCTTAGCGTCATATTCACCCTTCTGCATGACGCCGGGCCGCACAGTAGACATCTGAGGCCTGTGGTTCGGCGTGATGATCGTTGCCATAATATTGCCGCCGAACGCGGGGCGTGTTTGAAGGATTATCTTCCGCTGCTCATCTATCTCCAGCTTTGTGCAGTCCGCGGTCAAGCCGGTATTAAGCCTCGCCGCCAGCCTTGGACCAAGATCGCGGCCAATGTTCGTAGCGCCGATCAAGATGATCTCCGGCTTGCGCTCGTTTACAAGGTCCGCAATCACCTTCGTATATCCGTCGGTCGTATAAACATCCAATAGGGCGTCTTCGGCTAAAATGACGCGGTCTGCGCCGTATGCGATCAGTTCTTCACAAAGATTCTCGCAGCCATTGCCAAGCAGCAGGGCTGAAAGTTCTACCTGCAGATTGTCTGCAAGTTTACGGCCTTCTCCCAGCAATTCGAGTCCGGTTTGCATCAGTTGGTTTTCCCTCTGTTCCGCAAACACCCAAACGC